>DATCZZ010000097.1:0-4955 GCA_036525635.1 Psychromonas sp.
CATTGAACCGAAAGCAATCGGAATTGTTTGAAATAACAGCCCGGGTCCGGCACTCGGCTCCAGACCATTGGCAAATACGATTGGGTAAATAGCTAAACCTGCAATTAATGCAACAATCGTATCGGCGATGGCAATCATGATAGATGTTTTAGCGATGGAAACGCCTTTAGGTAAATATGCCCCGTAGATCATCATAATACCCATCGCTAAACTCAGGGTAAAGAATGCATGGCCGAGCGCCACTAAGACACCTTCGATAGTCAGTTGAGAAAAATCAATATGGAACATAAACGTAAAGGCAGCGGCAAAATCACCAACAACGGCAGAGTACAACATAATACCGACAAGCAATAGGAATAAAGCCGGCATTATATAGGTTATAGCGGTTTCTAAGCCGTCTTTTACACCTCTTGAGATCACGTAAATAGTCGCAGCAATAGTTAAGGTTGACCAGAGCAGGAGTTGGGGAGCGCTGGTTATTAAATTACTAAACAAGGCATTGATTGTTTCTGCATTCGTGGCAGGATCAGCCGCTGCCGCACTAAATTCACCAGTAGCGGCAAAAAATACATAAGCTACCGCCCAACCGGCAATAACCGCATAAAAGCTTAAGATTAAAAAACCCGCAGTTACCCCCATCGTACCGAAAATCGACCAATGGGATGAGGCTCCAGACTCGGTTGCAACATGTGCCGCGGCATTGGCAGGTGTTGAGCGCCCACGCTTACCAATGACGGCTTCAGCCATCAAGACTGGGATACCAATAAACAATATGCATAAAAGGTAGACAAAAACGAACGCGCCACCACCATTTTCGCCCATAATGTATGGGAATTTCCAGAGATTACCAAGTCCGACTGCAGCACCCGTTGCAGCTAAGATGTACGAGTATCGACTTGACCATCGATTCGAAACATGTGTATCAGTGTTCATTTAAATCCTTAAGGTATAATTAAAATAGATATCTTTATAGCCAGAATGCATAACAAATTCAAGTATATCAAACGTTTATTTTAAGCAAATAAATGCATAAAAATAGTCATAATAAGACTAGAAAACCACAAAATTCGAGACAACTCATTTAATTACGCACATTTAATGACTAAATATTCAATAAGTTCAGATTATAAATAGCTCGAAATATAACCCGTCCAACCTCAATGATGGAGGATTTATAAACAGTTACAGGGTGTGAAGAGCAATCATATTATGATTTTTTTGCAGCTATTTTGTCATGCGTGACTTTAACAATCTGAAACTGGTTAAAAGTTCGACTAGACGTTAATGCATGTGATTTTTCAATCAGCATACATAACATAAAATCATCTTTGCTATCTAAAACGAAATACATTTTCGCTTCTTTAACAGCGGATGATATTAATATTACATGGTCACCTTGACAGCCCCGATATTGCTTGCCTGCATGGGTTTCAAATAACCAATTTTTTGGCATGATAGGTTTGTGAAATAACTTAATGGCTAAAAGATGCAGGATAAGTTTACATCTGAATGCCGGTGAATATTCGGCTAATGCCGGGCCTTCAAAAAAATCAATATAATAAGCAACATCTTCAATGGTAAAAAACACAGGTCGATCAAACTGTAATGTCAGCATTGTGCTTTTACAGGCAATGTCTACAACACGATTGCCCATATTCAGCGTTAAAGTCGCTCTGTTATGATCATATAACCAATGCCAATTTGCCTGTGGTCTAAAATCAATAATCGGATGCGCTGTTTTAGCCAAAGTTACTTACCTGATATTGCGGCTCTGCACAAACAGAGCCGAATGAAGAGATTAAATATAGTTTACAATATTTTTAACTAATTTAGGACCATGGTAGATAAAACCGGTATAGATTTGCACTAAACTTGCCCCCGCTTGTATTTTTTCTTTAGCGGCACTGACACTGTCGATCCCACCAACACCAATAATCGGGATCTCGCCTTTTAATAAAGCGGCAAATTTTGCAATTACTGCAGTGCTTTTGTTTTGCAGAGGACGACCACTTAAACCGCCTGCTTCGCCGGCATGCGACATACCTTTGATCATTTCGCGGTCAAGCGTTGTATTAGTCGCAATCAAACCGTCAATTTTATATTTCAATAATGACTTGGCAATGCTTTCAATCTCTTTATCACTAAGATCCGGCGCAACTTTCAGGGCAAGCGGCACGTATTTATCGTATTTAGCTGCAAGTTCGCTCTGGCGTGTTTTTAGTGCCTCCAATAATTCATCAAGTGCTTCACCGTACTGCAATGAACGCAATCCCGGCGTGTTGGGTGATGAAATATTTACCGCAATGTAACCGGCATGCGGATAAACTTTATCCATGCACAGCAAGTAATCATTTTTACCTTCTTCAACGGGTGTCGAGAAGTTTTTCCCGATGTTAATGCCAATAACACCTTTAAAATGACTGTCTTTTACATTCTTAATTAAATTATCAACCCCGTCATTATTAAATCCCATACGATTAATAATACCTTCTGATTCTAATACTCTGAATATTCGTGGAGATGCATTACCCGGCTGCGCAACCGGTGTCACTGTTCCCACTTCAATATGCCCAAACCCCATTGCCCCAAAAGCATCGATGCACTCCCCATTTTTATCCAGACCGGCTGCCAGCCCGAGTGAATTAGGAAATGTCAATCCCATCACCTCGACAGGTCTGTGCTGCACTTTCTGGCGATAGAAGAGATCCAAAAGCGTCCCATGGGTGAATTTAAACTGTTTCATTGAAACATTGTGTGCTTTTTCTGGATTTAGCATGAATAAAAAACTACGGATAATTCGATAAAACATATGGAAGACCTTTCATTTAAAGTGGAAAACTTACTGTGGTGTTTATTGTACCGTTTATCTGTTAAACGGAAACTATAAAATCCTTGAATTCAAATATTATGTGTAATTAATTACTTAAGGATAATATTCTGGTATCCCTGCAGACGCACCCGCCAGCCTTTTAACCAGCGCAGCTCATCCTTGGGCGCATTTTTAACGCGGCGTGTAAGCACTTCATCAGCGGATAAAGCAAAGACACGCAAAGCATCATCATATGCAAGGGGCATGGTTAATAAAACCTGCTTTAGTCCCCATCCCTGCCCCTGATAACGTTCTTTTAAGGACACCCCTTCACCTTTAAAATTCATGTAGTCCAGTAAAACAAAAATACCTTCCGGCGAAGCGGTTAAGCGGGCAAGCTGGTAATGGATCACCTTTGTTTCCGTTGCATTACTATCAGCAAGTATTAATGGAATCCCTGTTTGCAAACGTTTAATAATAAATTGTACTTGTAAATCAATATGTTTACTTAAAAAAAGCCTTAGCTCAGTGAGATGCGGCTGATCAAACTCGCGATAAAATTGTTCGCGGTTTTGCCAGGGGGCTTGCTCACTTTGTGCAAGCCACGCCGGTAAAACAACGCCCTGTTTTTTGAGATATTGTAATAATTCGGGAAATTGCTCTTTAAAAGGGCCCTTTTCTGTATTGGGGTACCAAATAAAATGCCCTAACCCTAATGACGGAAAATCTTCATTTTCATTCCATGTGGTCAGATGCCGCAGCTTTTGTTGCCCCTCATTTTTCCAGATAAGCGTTCCCAGTGCAGCGGCTTGCTGAGGAGTTAAATGAATAGGGTAAGGTTGAGCAATAACATTGCAACTGCTGAGCAATAAACCGGCAACAAAAATCAAACGCAACATCAAACATTCCTTTTCCGATGAACAGGCCAAAGCGTAATTGAACATAAAACCTTATTCGCGTCCAGGCAGTTTTTTCCAAGTCACCTTGTCACGTAAATAAACCGCGCTGGCTAATTCAGGTGCGATAACTAAAGAGTTATCGACACAGTCAAGCACCTGGTCTAGCATAAATCTTGCGTTGGGAAACTCGATCTCCACTTTTTTTGCATCTTTAAAGTATTCACTCATTTCAGGGTAAGCCGCCCAACCAGAGCCCACTAGAAAAGAGTTTTCAGCGACATCTATCTGCTGTGTGATTAAATCATCCGGTTTAATCACAACTTCGGTATCGATTAAAACCATTAACTGCCCTTGTAGACGATAATGCGCAAAATAAACTTCCCCCATACGCGCATCAATTGCGGCATAGACATCTTTAGCCTCGTTCATTTTATACGCTTGTTGTGCCATCGCCTGTAGAGTCGATACACCGACCATGTTTTTTTCAATACCAAAAGCAAGCCCCTGCGCAATACTGATGCCTATTCGCACACCGGTAAAGCTGCCCGGCCCCCGGCCATAAGCAATAATATCGATATCAGATAAGCTTAACCCGGCGGAGTCTAATACCTGCTCGACAGTAGGTAATATCTTTGTCGTATGTTCACGTGGTGCGAGCATAAACTGATCGCTAATCACCTGCTCTGTTGCTGTTTGACAAAGCAGCGCAACTGAACAGGCTTCGGTTGAAGTATCTATACATAAAACATTTAACTCTTTGGACATATTTGGCCTATCTATTTCGGGTAAACATTACCACCCTGTTGTTGGGAATGAAGCAAGATTATACCATTCCGCTTAATTAAATGGTCAAAAATTGTGTAGCAAAAAAGAATGCGAACCAGGCGTTTGCTTGACCAATAGCCAGTATTGGGATTGAATACAACGCTCTTATCATTCGTTTTAACCAGCAAGATTGAGCAGATAGGTATGCGCAATGGTACTAATCAATGGTTTTTAAAAACTCTATCGCATTTTCAATACTGCGAGTACGCGGCATGCAAGGTAAACTATTAAGAAAGAGATTGCCATATTTACGCGTGACCAACCGTGTATCGCAGATGATCAGTACCCCCTTGTCTTGTTCCGCTCGAATCAATCGTCCCACCCCCTGTTTGAAGGTAATAACCGCCTGAGGTAACTGCACTTCGGCAAAGGGATCTTTACCTTTTAACTGCGCATCTTCCATGCGCGCTTTTAATAACGGT
>DATCZZ010000098.1:0-5034 GCA_036525635.1 Psychromonas sp.
TGACCGAAAAAAACCGATTCAGAAAGGCCAGGAAATATTTAAAGCGGGGCAGGAGATGAAGTCCCTTTACGCAATTCGCTCCGGCACGTTGAAATCATATACCATTACCGAACAAGGCGATGAACAGATCACCGCTTTTCATTTAGCTGGTGACCTAGTTGGTTTTGATGGTATTAGCACAGGAACACATCCTAGTTTCTCCCAAGCGCTTGAAACATCAATGATTTGTGAAATCCCCTATGACACCCTGGATAATCTTTCCACAACCATGCCAAAATTAAGGCAGCAAATATTGCGTTTAATGAGCAATGAAATCGTGGGGGATCAAAACATGATTTTATTACTTTCTAAGAAAAATGCAGAAGAGCGCCTTGCATCCTTTATCCATAACTTATCACAACGTTTTGCAGCACGTGGGTTTTCTCCAAAAGAATTCCGCTTATCCATGACGCGTGGCGATATTGGCAATTATTTGGGACTCACAGTAGAAACAATCAGTCGCCTTTTAGGGCGCTTCCAGAAAAATAATATGATTGCTGTTAAAGGTAAATACATCAGTATATTGGATGAGCAGCAACTTACTATCCTTGCAGGCGCAATGAAAAAAGATTGAGTTAACTCGCGGTTCTATAAATATCCCCGGTAAATAGCCTTCTCATATCAGAAAAGGCTACCCGTTTTACTTCTTCTGATCTAAGTTATAGGTATGTTTAATTTTACATTGGGATCCTATCATGCTCAAATACAACAATATTTTAGTTTTTATTGATATAGACCAAGAGTCTCAGCCCGCATTGGAAAGAGCAGCCTCCATCGCTCAAAAAGAAGTTGGCGCGAAAATCACTCTCTTTCTCTGTTGTTATGATCTCACTTTTGAAATGACATCTCTAAGTTCCGCAGGTGAAAGAGAAGCAATGCAACGCATTGTGATTAAAGAAAATGAAGAATGGCTTAACACTGTTGCAGCCCCCTACAAAGCTAAAGGTTTGGATATACACTGTCAGGTGCATTGGCATAACCGCCCTTTCCAAGCCGCTATTATTGAAGTTTTAAAAAATAACCATGATCTTGTTGTAAAATCGACTCATC
Source organism: Psychromonas sp. (assembly GCA_036525635.1). Lineage (GTDB taxonomy): Bacteria > Pseudomonadota > Gammaproteobacteria > Enterobacterales > Psychromonadaceae > Psychromonas. The sequence continues at coordinate 1,090 of DATCZZ010000098.1, forward strand.
AACACTCCAAATTAAGCGCTATTTTATTTACACCTACCGACTGGAATTTATTACGTAAATGTCCCGCCCCGGTATTATTAGTCAAACATCATTCCTGGCCTGAGAATGGTAATATTCTTTGTGCAATTGATTGTAAAAGTATTCAAGACGAAGATCATCATCAACTGAATCAGCAGATTTTAAAAGAAGCCGCCGCAATGGCTGAAATTGTCAATGCGAATATTCATCTTGTTAATGCATACCCCAGCCCGCCGATGAATATTATGCTCGAATTGCCTGAATTTGATCCCATAAATTACGAAGATGGGCTAAAAAAATTCCATCAAAAAACATTAAATGAATATGCACAAACACTCAAACTGCCTGCAGCGCAGGTCCATCTTGCACAAGGTTTACCAGAAGATGTTATTAGCGAAGTAGCAGAGGAAATTGATGCCGAATTGGTCATTCTGGGTACCGTTGGACGTTCGGGTTTAAGCGCTACCTTGTTAGGACATACCGCAGAGCAGGTTATTGATAATTTAAACTGTGATTTACTCGCTTTAAAACCGGCAGGTTTTATTAGCCCAATTAAACTATAAAGAGAGAGTTATGAAACGATTAGTTGCCGGTGATAAAGCCCCATTATTTATTCTACAAGATGATCAAGATAATAGTGTTGCTTTAGCCGATTTGATTGGTAAAAAGGTGTTAGTGTATTTTTACCCCAAAGCGATGACTCCTGGCTGTATTAACCAAGCTTGTGGTCTACGCGATGTAAACAAAGAACTTAATGATCTTAATACGCTGGTTTTTGGTATTAGCCCGGATCCGGTCAAAAAATTAGCTAATTTTGTTGCCAAAAAAGAGCTTAATTTTCCACTTTTGTCGGATCAGGATCATGCAGTAGCGGATGCATTTGGTGTTTGGGGAGAGAAAAAGTTCATGGGTAAAACCTATGATGGAATTCATCGTATTAGCTTCTTAATAGATGAACAAGGCAGCATAGAGCATGTATTTGATAAATTTAAAACCACAGATCACCATCAGGTGGTATTGGACTACTTACGCAACAAGTAACACGTTTAATCACAACAAGAAAAGGGCCATTGGCCCTTTTCTGTTAAACTTCACCTTCTTCATTGCCAACGTTCATTTTTTTACTCGGCCAGGCATTCAGCACCGCCTTGACTAAGGTAGCTAAAGGGATGGCAAAAAATACCCCCCAAAAACCCCATAACCCGCCAAATATTAATACCGATACGATTATCACCACTGGATGCAAATTAACAGCTTCGGAGAATAAAATAGGGACAATAACGTTACCATCAATGGCTTGGATAACAGCGTAAGCAATCATCAAATAAAAAAATTCAGGAGATGATCCCCATTGGAAAAATGCCACAATAGCAATAGGGACAGTGACTGCGGCAGCACCAATATAGGGAATTAAAACCGACAAACCAACCAGTACAGCTAAGAGTGCAGAATAGCGTAATCCCATAAAGAAGAAGGTAAAATAAGTAACAATACCGACGATCAGGATTTCAACCACTTTTCCACGGATATAATTCATAATTTGATCATTCATCTCAATCCAAACTTGATTGGCTAATTTACGATCTTTAGGTAAAAACTTCACAAAGTTTGCAATTAATAGATTTTTATCTTTGAGCATAAAAATCATCATTAAAGGTACTAATATGGCATAAACAAGCAGTGCGGCAATATCTAATAATGAAGCAAATGAGTGGGACAGTATAAAGCCACCTGTATCTAATATATAGGTACGCAAGTTTTCAACAATAAGGGTAAAAGTGACAGAGTCGATCAGTTCAGGGTATTGCGCTGGCAAAGTTAAAATATAATCCTGAACTTGGTTAAACATGAGAGGTAAATCACGAATAAAAGCGACACCTTGTCTGAATACCGTTGGTAAAATTCCCAAGAAAGCAAAAATCGCCAAGGATAAAAATATCGCCATCACAATTAATGTCGAGAAAGTCCTGTTGAGCTTAAAACGCATTAAATAGTTTACCGGCCAATCCAGTAAATAGGACAAGACTAACGCCACAAATAGTGGGATTAAAATTCCACCGAAAAAGTAAAAAATAGCAAAAGCACTGATCAGCAGCAAAAAGAGAACACTAAGATTTGGATCCGCAAAATGGTGTTTGTACCAATCATTTAATTGTTTTAGCATGAAACTTCTACACCTTTAATATGAGTTGTTGGTATTGGTTTGCATAACCAGCGCAACTTGGTTATCCCTTACAATGATTGAATAGTCATACATTTTTTTATCAAGATAGATTGTTATATCTTGCATTGCTTGTTGATTAGAAAAGAGCAGGCAGAGCTGCCTATCCTGAAGTTTATTGGAAGGAGCATGATGCAATAGCAAATGGCGTTTCAATTTTATTAATGACATTGGACATCGCATTTTTTGTAAATCTAAAACTTTCATAAAAATTAATTGTCCTACTTAGTTGCAACGGCAAACCTTTGAACACCGCTAATAAGTCAGCGCAAGCTATCATTTGATCTTAATGACATTAATATTGTCATTAATCAAGAAATTAGGACGGAGCTTGCAATCAATCAGCAAGATAAACGACCTCTATTAGCAGTGGCGCTTTAGTAAGGTGATTATTACCTTTGCAATGGGAGAAGACAATCATCACTTGCAATAAAGTGAAGCTTGTTTATGATTTTATTATATTTTTACTGTTGAGTGGTTATCGTGTTGAAAAAAAATCTGATTCTTTCGCTTTATCTTTTCTTTTCTTTTTTTTCAAGTGCCGCAAATTCAACAAATTCGCTGCCGGACATTGGTACTGCCGGAGCCGGCGCATTGACCATAGACAAAGAAAAAGAGTATGGTTGGGCCTTTAAATTAATGGCCAATCAAGGCTTGCCCATTATTCATGATCCTGTCCTCAATTATTACATCAATGAGCTCGGCCAGAGTTTAGTAAGCAATGCGGACTCGGTCAGAATGCCATTTGATTTCTTTCTTATCGAAGACAGCGAGATTAATGCGGCTGCATTTTTGGGTGGTAATGTAAAAATCCACACGGGTTTATTTTTATATGCGAATAATGAGAGTGAACTTGCGAGCGTACTTGCCCATGAAATTGCTCACATCACCCAGCGTCACCTCGCCCGTATGTTGGAACAACAATCTGTCAGCAACCCGGCATCACTGGCCGCGATGGCCGGTTCAATTTTACTGGCATTGGTATCCCCTGCTGCGGGCATGGCGGCCTTAACTACGACCATGGCAGTGTCTATGCAAGCGCAAATTAATTATACCCGAGAGCATGAATATGAGGCAGACAGGCTAGGTATACAAACATTGGCCGATGCCGGTTATGATCCCAATGGTATGGCGCAATTTTTTGGTAAACTCGCAGAAAAATATAAATATGCAAGCTTGCCTCCGCAAATGTTATCTACCCATCCATTGCCTGAAACACGTTTATCTGAAGCGCGCCTGCGTGCCAGTCAATACCAGGCAAAAAACTACAAAAACAGCTTAGATTATCAACTTAGTAAAGTGCGTATTACCGTGCGCTTTAACAATATCACGCCAGATGCAGCCATTAATTTATATGAAAGCCAACTGAAGAAACAAAAATATCAGATCAAAGAGGCTGCTTTATACGGTCTTGCTCTGGCACATTTTGAAAATAAGAATTACCCGCAGGCACAACAAATTATTGATGGTTTATTACAACAGCAGCCAGACAACCTATTTTATATTGACCTTGCCACGGATACGGCGCTTGCCTTAAAAAAACCAGAGCCAATTATAAACAGATTAATGCCGTTATATAAAAAGTCACCCGAAAATCCGGTTTATACGATTAACTTAGTCACAGCACTGCAGGAGAATAAGCAATATACAGAAGCAGAAAAGATCCTGGAATTATTTATACGCAGCCATCCTGAGCATATTTTAGC
>DATCZZ010000099.1:0-6702 GCA_036525635.1 Psychromonas sp.
ATAAAATGAAATTTGGTGTATCGGGTTGTACACGGGAATGTGCCGAAGCACAGGGTAAAGATGTGGGGATTATCGCAACCGATGCGGGTTGGAATCTTTATGTCTGCGGTAACGGCGGTATGCAACCGGAGCACGCTAAGCTGCTTGCCAGTGATTTGGATAAAGAAACCTTAATCAAATACTTAGATCGTTTTATGATGTTCTATATACGCACTGCGGATAAATTAACCAGAACGTCAGTTTGGATACAAAGTTTAGCGGGTGGGATTGCTTACTTACAAGACGTTGTTGTTAATAACAAGTTAGGTATCAATGAGCAGCTTGAAAAAGAGATGGCAGCGGCCATCGAAAGTTATAAATGTGAGTGGGCGGCAACCTTATCTGATCAGGAGCAGTTGCAACGCTTCGCACATTTTATCAACAGTGATGCCCGTGATGAAAATATCATCTTTATACCTGAGCGTGGCCAAAAACGTCCCGCATTTGTTGACGAAAAAGCCCCTGTATATGCAATAAATCTGGAGGAAGTGTAATGAGCAAGTGGATCAAAGTATGCGCATTAAAAAATATTTATCCGGCAACAGGCGTTTGCGCATTGGTCGATGGCAAACAAGTGGCTATTTTCCGCCCCAGTGAAGAGGAGCAAATTTACGCTATTAATAATATGGATCCCTTTGCGCGTTCAAATGTGTTGTCCCGCGGCATTATCTGCCAGCATGATGAACAGTTGTGGGTAGCATCCCCTCTAAAAAAACAACGTTTTAATTTATTAGATGGTTCTTGTTTAGACAATAGTGACGTGAGCGTTGAAGTTTATAAAGCGCGTGTTACGAATGGCTTTGTTGAAGTGCACTTATAATAGCGGGTATAACTAAGACTTTTATGGGCTGTGGTAGTGAATCCCAACCCCTTATCTATTTTTAAAAACTAAGGAAAACAAAATGTACGCAGATAGCATAATAAAATGTTCGGCAACCGCAGCGCGGATCGTCAAACTTGCAAAGACGGATAAAGTTGGATTTATGATTAGCTCAGCAATGGCAGGTGCTTATGTTGGCTTAGGTATTATCTTAATTTTCACTTTAGGTAATATTGTTGATCCGGAAATTCGCCCGATTGTAATGGGTTCATTCTTTGGTATCGCATTAACACTGGTTATTATGGCGGGTTCTGAACTGTTTACCGGCCACTCAATGTTTTTAACATTTGGTGCGCTAACCAAGGAGATCAGCTGGAAAGATAAATTTACTGTATTACCGCAAACCTGGGTCGGTAACCTGTTAGGTTGTATCGGCCTGGCGGTTGTATTTATGTACGCTGGTGGCGGTAAACTAATGGGCTTTGAAGACAGCCTTATTCACAAAGTGGCATTAGCTAAGACGTCTGCACCGGCAATGGTTTTATTTGCTAAAGGTATTTTATGTAACTGGTTAGTTTGTTTAGCGATTTGGATGTGTGTGCGTATTGAAGGCACGGGACGTTTTATTGCTATCTGGTGGTGTTTAGCTGCATTTATTGCCAGTGGTTACGAGCACAGTATTGCCAATATGACTATTTTTGCTGTTTCTTACTTAGGCGAGTCAAAAGAAGCCTTCACCTTGGCCGGAATTGCTCATAACCTACTATGGGTATCGTTAGGTAACTTGGTAAGTGGTGGTTTATTTATGGGCGTAGGCTACTGGTTATCAACACCAAAAGCAGATCGCCCTTACTTGGCGGGTTATGAAACAAAAATGGCGGGGGAAGCCCAAGAAACACAACAGATAGCACAAGTAAGCGGATAACTATTAGCAAAAAAACTACCGTGATGAAAGGCGCCCTGTAGATAACCACAGAGCGCCTTTTTTGTATTATTTAGCACTCATATCAATGAATAACCACAGCATGTAAGCGATGTAAGCTGCTAACAATGTCGCTCCTTCAAGACGTCCTAAACGTCCGGTTTTACCTTTCCGCCATGTGATTGAGAAAATCATTAAAGTAACAGTTAAAGCGATCATCACCGGGTAATCACGTGTCAATACCTCAATATCAAAGGTGTCCGGATGAATCAATCCTGGTAATGCCATGACACCCAGGATATTGAAGATATTGGAACCAATAATATTACCTACTGCTAAATCAAACTCTTGCTTGCGCGCAGCAGCAATAGTTGCGGCCAGCTCCGGCAAACTGGTGCCAATCGCAATAATGGTCAGACCAATAACTAAATCACTGACACCAAAATATTGTGCTATATCCACGGCGCCCCACACCAGGACACGGGAAGCAACAATTAACAGTACAATACCCACCACCAGCCATTTTAATGCTTCCCCTTTAGCGACCTCTTCAGGCAGCTCATCAAGGATCTCCTGCGACAGGATATCATCACTATGGCTTTTGGCTTCCCACACTGAGTAAGTGACCATGGCGAACATCAGGGCTAATAATATCAGGCCGTCTAAAAACGCAAGCTTTTGATCCCAGAGCAAAAAAAAGCTAAGCATAATAACACCCAGCAATAGAGGCATTTCTCGCTTCAGCAGTTTGGAGTGAATATGCAGCGGATAGAAAACGGCCGTGATACCCAGCATTAACCCAATATTGGTGATATTTGAACCAATTGCATTACCGATAGACAGACCCGTATTGCCTTCAGCTGCTGCCATTGCGGAAACTAACATTTCCGGTGCAGATGTGCCTAAACCGACAATAACCACACCAACGATTAGTGGTGATATTGAAAAACTGCGTGCGGTATTTGAGGCCCCCAGAACGAATTTATCGGCACTCCAGATGAGTAAGGCAAAACCGAGGAAAACCGCAAGGGCTGGTAATAATAGTGTCATCACAACAGAAAAACTCCATTTTATAAATAAAAAACGCCGAGCATTTTCATGGCCGGCGTTTTTAAGAATTGTTTAACCTAATCGGGAATTAACCACGACCTTCTGCAATTGCAGCTACAGCTGCTAATTCTGCCGCTTGTTTTTCATGTTTCTCTTGGCGGTCCTGAATATCCATCAGCTCATTGGTGATTAGATTTTCTTCAATTTCACGTAAAGCGATAACGGTAGGTTTATCATTTTCTGGATCTACTAAAGGTGTTTTGCCTTGAGTTGCAAGCTGACGAGCTCGACGAGATGCCATTAAGATAAGATCAAAACGATTGCCAACTACATTTACTGCATCTTCAACGGTTACACGTGCCATTGTTGAACTCCAAAAATTTAATTACATAAAAACGGGGGCTAATTATACGTTCAAATTTATAATTGATCCACAAACTTCGTCTTAAGATTACTCTGCTAATAATTCTTTAATAATACTACGGTACTTAATGGCCTGCTTCTCTTGCCTGTTTCGCTCGGCTTTAATAATCGCGGATAATTCTTGCGTTGCATTGTCAAAATTATCATTAATGATCAGATAATTATACTCATCAAAGTGCGACATTTCCGCCCGTGCCTGTTGCATGCGTTTGGCGATTACTTCGGCACTGTCTTGACCGCGTTTATTTAAACGCGCTTCTAATTCTGCACGGCTTGGCGGCAGGATAAAAATTCCCTTTGCCTGCGGCATCATTGCCCTAACCTGGCGTGCGCCCTGCCAATCAATATCTAAAAAGATATCGATACCTTGTGCTAATGCTTGTTCGATGGTCACCCGAGAGGTGCCGTAATAATTGCCAAAGACCTCAGCCCATTCAAAAAAAGCATTTTCTTCAATCAGTTTTTGAAAGATTTCTTTACTGACAAAGTGGTAATGTTCACCATTTACTTCACCAATACGCGGCGCGCGCGTGGTGTGAGAAACGGAAACTTGTACTTGCCACTCTCTTTTTTCAGCCAAAAGCGCGTTGATAAGGCTGGACTTTCCTGCGCCGCTTGGGGCAGATACAATGTAAAGTGTGCCGACTTGAGACATAAACAACCATTCCTGAAAACATTAATGAGCATTAACCATCCACTGTATCTTAAAATGGGATGGTGATTTTTGCGAGTCGCGGATTATCCCCTATTTTTAAAAGGATGTCTTTTGATCAAGATATTAATTTTTAGTAATCCGGTTATTTACGCAGTTGCACGCTTTCAACTTGATGATTTGCTGCCTTTGTCAGGATGAGGTTGGCTCTGTCACGGGTCGGGCGAATGTTTTCTATTAAGTTTACGCCATTGATTTCATCCCATATTTTTTTTGCAATTTCAATGGCTTGCCTTTCTTCCATTTGCGAGTAACTGTGAAAATAGGCTTTAGGATCGGTAAAAGCACCTTCTCGAAACTTTAAGAATCGCTGTACATACCACTCCTTTAGAAGAGCTGTGTCCGCATCGACGAAGATAGAAAAATCGACAAAATCAGAGACAAAAGTGCGCTGCGGGTGATGCGGATAATTAATCGCACTTTGTAATACATTTAAACCTTCTAATATAACAATATCCGGTTTCTCAAGATGCAGTTTTTTATCCGGCAGTATATCGTAGGTCAAATGTGAATATATTGGTGCCGAAATAGACTCTTCACCGGATTTGATTGCGGCAACAAAATCGATTAAGGCTTTGATGTCGAAACTCTCTGGAAATCCCTTTTTGTGCATTATATTGCGGGCAACGAGTTCCTGGTTGGGGCGTAAAAAACCATCGGTTGTCACTAGTGCGACTTTTGGATGCTCCGGCCAGTGGGATAACATCGCCTGCAATATACGGGCTGTCGTACTTTTACCCACAGCGACACTGCCCGCAATGCCAATAATATAGGGGACGTTTTCGTTATGGCTGTTTAAAAATTTATCGCGTACGGTATGGCGGCGCTGCTGTGATTTGACATATAGATTAAGCAGACGGGACATCGGCAGGTAGATATCAACAACCTCCTGAATGGAAAGAGATTCGTTAATCCCTTGTAACTGCTTTAAATCTTCTTCCGATAGCGTTAGCTCTACGTTGTCGCGCAACTCGGCCCATTTTTGTCTTTCAAAGTGCATATAAGCATTATGGGCGTTATTTAGATCTGCACAGGCTGTTGTTTGTATTTTCACCAGTTTCCTGCTCTATATAAATTGATTTAGCATTGATTTGAGGATGATCCGTATTGATATGATATTGCCCGGCAGGTTTTATTAACAGTTCAAAGATATTGACCAGTGCCTGTTGGGACTGTTCGACATCGTTCTGTCCAACCAAACGGGCAAAGGCGGCTTCATAGTCACTGACAACCCAGCAGGTATAATCATAAAGATCCAGATACGCTTCCTGAAGAAGATAAACACCTTCAATGATAATGATGTCAATATTCTGAAAATCATACTCAACCGTGCGCGGATTCATAACATCATCAAGTGTTACTGATGTTTTGATGCTACCAAATAATTTTAAAGGCAAAATGAGCTGTTCAATCATCTCATCAAATCGGTAGGCGTTAAGATAATACTCTTCCGGACTGTTCATGACATTAAAGCGGATGCTTTTTGCGGCTTCCCAGTCATCGGTATGCACAACCGCCACACGGACCCCTTCACGTGTTAGTGCATCGGCAACTTTTTCGCTTAAAGCCCGTTTTCCACCGCCTTCAATACCGCTGATTGCGATAACTTGTGCTTTTGTTGATTCATTTTTATTATAAATATCAAGTAAAGCAGATTTTAGTTCGGCTGCATTGTTAAAAATAGGTTTCAAAGAGGCAACTCCTTTCTTAATGGTACCTTATCGAGCACCACATTAAACAGCAAAAGGCTGAGATAGCAGCCTTGAGCCTCAAAGCAGTAGCAAAGGCAGCTTTGAGCATCTTCTACTGCTTTGCTTATATTAGAATAACTGATTGTTCTGATTATATAAAAACAATCAGTTTAATATTAGCCTTTCTTTTGGGTTAAGAAGGTGACCAATTCAACAAACTCTTTATTACTTCTTACCGAGCCGGTATTGACTTTGTATTTACCATTGACAATTAACGTCGGTACGCCACGGATTGCGAATGTTTCGGTATCACGTTTCATTTGCGCGGCTATTCCGCTAACAGGAAAGCTGGCTAATGCACCTGCGGCTTCCTGTTTGCTGATACCGGCTTTTTCAAACAGTTCAATAACGCCTTCACGGCCATTAATATTTTTTTCCTGGGTATGGATTTGATCAAAAATAAGACTTGAGAGTTTATCTTCTACCTGCAGAATCTCTGCAGCTGCATAGGCCAGGGTTAACTCAGGCCCCATCTCTTTACCTAAAAAGTTGACATGCACTTTTTTTATTGCCACTTGCTCAGGAAGCTGTTGCTTTAGATTGTCCATTAAAGGTTCGAATTTAAAGCAGTGTGGGCAGTAAAAGGAGAAAAATTCTTTCACTTCCGGAGTTGCGGTCGCCGCTTGTTTGACCACTTCGTAATGTACCCCTTCTTTAAAATCAACTGCTTGTGCAGAAAGAGGAAATAAGATAAGCCCCATAATAAGTGCAAAAATCTTTTTCATTGTATTTTCCTTTATTAAATTAGTGTGTTTTTTCATTGTTTAGCCAAACCATTTTTATCAGCGTTAGTTTTCACCCTCAAGTGGTTTGGGTATATTATATTTAATAACTCGGTTGTAAAGAAATCGGTGTTTCCTTCACTGCTATTAATTGATCTTGCAGTGATTGTAGCAACTCTTTCCAATATTGGTCCGTTATAAACCATGGGAAGTTGATCGGGAAGGCAGGATCCGACCAGCGTTTATTAAGCCAATTCACATAA
>DATCZZ010000100.1:0-3165 GCA_036525635.1 Psychromonas sp.
AGGCTAAGGATAAAGATGGCCGATTTATCCGGCAGACATCCAGTTTCAGAAACTGGATCACCGGCGATGGTCAGGCCGGAACGACAGGCGTTGGCGGTTTTAAGGCTGAAAAAGATCGCTACCATCTTTACGTGGCTTATATCTGCCCCTGGGCATCTCGCGCTCTAATGGTGCGCTCACTGAAGCGCTTATCTGACTACATTACAGTCAGCGTGGTTAACCCTGTACTGAGCGAGCAAGGATGGCAATTTGGTGGTTTTGCAGGAGCAGATCAAGATACCCTCAATGGCCATCAATACCTGCATCAGCTCTACAGTAATAGCGATCCACACTTTACCGGCAGAGCCACTGTGCCGGTATTATGGGATAAGAAAAAACAAACTATTGTTAATAATGAGTCAGCCGATATTATACGTATGCTCAATAGCGCCTTTGACCATCTAACGGGCTCAACATTGGATCTGTATCCGGCGGCAAAAAGAGCAGAGATTGATCAACAAAACGCCGACATTTATAACCAACTCAATAATGGTGTTTATAAAGCGGGATTTGCCAGTTCTCAGCTGGCTTATGAAGAGGCATACCATGATGTTTTTGCCATGCTGGATAAGTTAGAGAAACAGTTATCGGATGGGCGCAGTTATCTGATGGGGGATTTGTTAACTGAAACGGATATCCGTACTTTTGTAACCTTGATCCGTTTTGACGCAGCCTATTATGGCCTGTTCAAATGCAGCCGCTACTTAATCGCACAGAAGGCAAATCTATCTGCTTATGTTAAACGCATCCTGGCATTACCCGGGATAGAAAAGACTGTAAATATTCAGCATATAAAAAGTGGTTATTATTCGATTAAAGCACTTAACCCATCGGGTATTGTCCCGGTTGGTCCGGAGAAAATAGTATGAATACTGTAAAAGCCCCGGCTTTTTTTATCTCGCACGGATCGCCCATGATGGCCGTAGAAAAAAGCAAAACATCCCTTTTTTTACAACAGTTGGGGCTGAGCCTTACGCGCCCTAAAGCTATCGTAGTATTTTCAGCCCATTTTGACAATGCGCGGGATATTGTTATCAGCGGAGGTCAATCACCCAACACTATCCATGATTTTTACGGTTTTCCCGATGAGTTATACGATATTGAGTATAACGCGCCCGGCTCGCCAGCGTTGGCAGATAAAATTGCGGTGTTGTTTACACAGCAAGGGCTTAATCCGGTTGTTGACCGTGAACGGGGTTGGGATCATGGGGTTTGGATTCCCTTGAGACTAATGTACCCCGATGCGGATATCCCAGTGGTTGCTATTTCCATTAATAGCGGACTTGGCGCTAAAGTGAATTACCAATACGGACAGATTTTGGCGCCGTTACGGGAGCAAGGGGTGATGATTATCGGCTCCGGGGGGATCAGCCATAATTTGCGGGAGGTATTCAGCTCAGCCCCATCTGTTAATCGAGTCGCGCGGGTAAAAACCTTTACTACCTGGGTCAAAGATAAATTGGCAGCGGCGGATATTAAGGCGCTGATCAATTATCAAAATGAGGCACCTGATGTGTTCTTTAACCACCCTACTCAGGAGCATTTTATTCCTCTTTTTGCCGCATTGGGCAGCAGTGATTTCACCTTTGCCAAACAGATACATACAGATATAGAATATGAAATACTGGCAATGGATGCTTATCAATTTAGCTAGCAGATCCATTTGCATGCCCCTGCTGATTTACCGGGGCATGCAAAATTCTATTCAATAATCGCTTCTACCAGCAATACAGCCGCCTAACGACAGGCTTTGTTTGGCTTTGAACAAGATATCGGCTAAATATTTAGGGACATAGCGGTAACACAATCAATCTTCCGTTCGAATAATGCCTTTTTCAAGCCACTTCAAATCACCTTTTAAAACGCTTTTCGCTAATTTATTCTCTTTTTTATCATCATTATCTGTTAAATCATCAAATAAACGGGCAATCTTTCTTTTGCCGTTTAAACAAAAAATATCGGCTAAATATTTAGGGGTCATATCATCGGGATTTTCATCCATTTTTAATTTTGCATAGGAGCAGGTTGTCGCCATAACAAACAGTTCGGTACCAATTTCCATCAAAGCGCCGAGAATGTTTTGTTTACGCTCTAACCTGTCTTTATAAAGCCCCATATAATGAAAAATAGTGCGCGCAAGCTTATGGGATGTGCTCTCCACATAGGAGAAATGTTTGGATAATTTGCCGAGATCATTATGACTATCCCAAAACGAGGCATTTACCCACTGAGTCGGGTACCATTTGCTGTAGAAAGCAGCCAGTTTAACCCCTGCGCGCAGTTTATTTTCAACCGAAAGATTCTTTTTGAGTATTTCAGCGGCTATTTTCAGATGCGGATCCATCGCTTCCCGCGCTAAAAATAGCTTCATAATGTCAGTTGTGCCTTCAATGATCCTGTTGATACGGGTATCCCTCATCATCCTTTCGATAGGGTATCCTTTTTCTCCCCTTGCCGTTAACGAAGATCCTTTTTCGTAACCCCGCCCTCCTCTAAATTGCATGGTTTCATCAATCACTTTCCAGGCAACCTCAGAGCAGAATAATTTAGCCATTGCGGCTTCAATTCTAATATCTAGTTTGGGATCATCAGCCATATGCGAGGTTAGGTAGGTAACGGCCTCCATCGCAAAAGTACTTGAAGCAATAAATGCAATTTTTTTAGATCCGGCTTCATGCTTACCTATTGGCAAGCCCCACTGCACCCTTTCATTACCCCATTCCCTGACAACAGAGAGACAATACTTGGACATGCCGGTGGCCGCTGCGGGCAGGGTTAAGCGTCCTGTATTTAATGTCGCCAGGGCAAGTTTTAACCCTTTTCCTTTCCCTAAAATGATATTTTCGATCGGTACTTTGACATCTGTAAACTTTAACAGGCCGTTTTGAATGCCTCTAATCCCCATAAAATCGCATCTATGTTTTATTTCAATACCGGGCATCTCTTTTTCAACAATAAAAGCCGTGATCTGTTTTACCTGTTTGCCATTGCTAAGTATTTTAGGTTCAGTCTGCGCCATCACGACCAATAGATCTGCAATCAAACCATTGGTACACCAGAGTTTTACTCCATTTAAAAGATAGTGTTTTCCATCGGGCGTCAGCGTTGCGGTCGTTTACATTCTTG
>DATCZZ010000101.1:0-2407 GCA_036525635.1 Psychromonas sp.
CCTAAACCGCCGTTGCTGGCAACGCTTACTCCGGGCACATCACGTAATACTTCAGCAACCGTGCGCGCCTGAGTTTCTTCAAGGTATTGCGCATCGAGTACGGTAATTGAGCTGCCGGTTTCTACGCGTTTACTCTCAACGCGACTGGCGGAGATGACAATATCATCCTGGGTGTTTTTATCTTCAATTTGAGCTTCTGCAGCAAAACTTGGCGAGCTTAGCAGGCTGCCTAAAGCGAAGGCAATGGGAGTGAGACGTAGCTGTAACATGTTTCTTCCTTGTTATTTTTTTATAATAAGAAAGCTTGGTTGAACAGGTTTAATTAAAGGCTGTGAAATTCGCGATTAACAGGGACTGAGTAACAAAGACTTTCCTTGGCTCGCCACCATTACGATATTACGTTCCAGATAAGCCGACCCGCTTAATGGACAGTGACGCTCTTTATGCTGGTATCTGACTGGCGTTTTTATTGGCTAAAAACGTACACAGTTGCGGGGGCAGTGCAGGCTTATTACCCGCGGTTGGCGAGTACATGCTTCCCATTTAATCCGTGCTTATCAGCAGGGAACATAAAGAGGCTTGATTATAGGGGGATGACTTTCACTGTCAACAACCATCTGTTAACAAAGCTGAAGAACAATAATGGCTAAAATGAAAAATATTCACCGTTCCTTAAATCATTGCAAATGCTGCCAGTCAATATCCTCGGCATGAATACGCTCATTGGCAATATAATGCAGATAATCGCCGCTGTTTATTAAGGTTTCTGAGTCCGGGTTTAACTGCATATCATCACCGTTTTTAAAATGGCTTAAACCAATCAGAATCAGTGCATATTTATGTTTTAAGTTATTGAATAACAATCCAAACTGTACCGCTTTTGTCAGTGCCGGGGTTTGCAGGCAATACAGGGTCGCCCCATTTAAGGTTGACAATAACCGCTCGGTGACCTGGCTGGAGCCCGGGTCCTGCATACTGCGCACCATCATCTGCGCGCTGTTATCAATACTGCATTCAATTTGCGGGCAATGTATTTTTAATAACTGGGCTTTAGTTCTATCAAAAAAATGCACGGAGATATTGGCATCTTTACTGGCATAGGTGGCAATGCTCAGTGCAACGGATAATGATTCATCATCGGATTTTCCGTCGATGATAATACGTTTGGCTTTACTTAAGGCAATGCGCTTGAGTTCGTTGGTATCTGAAAAAGTGCGTACGCGTATGAAAGAAACGTCAATATTATCCGGAAATGGATTGACCATTTCATCGGTAACACAAAGTAATATCTGGCGTTTTTGGCGTCTTTTATCCCCCAAGATCAACTCCACTATCTGCTCTGTTGAATGCGGATCCCACCCCAATAATAAGATGTGCTCCTGGTAATGGGAGAAGTCATTCGTACCGTTCATATTTTTTCTCGCTATGTCTATAAATAGTTGGGTTACTTTACCGATAAAAGAGGCAAAAACGATCAGGCCCGAGGGGATCTGCCAAAAGGTGACGATCGCTTTGCCCAACTCAGAGACCGGGCTGAAATCACCGAAACCGACCGTTGAGATCACTACCATGTTGTAATACAAAAAGTGTAACGGCTGTCGGGTTAACTCTGTCTCTTGTGCCATGCTGAACAGCAGGTAAGTAATGCCGGTTTGTGCGACCAGAAAAAAGAACATGGCCGGCCATGTCAGGCGCTGAGATAACCGGCGGAAAAGTTTTTTAATACGTTTTGTCGGCAGCATAGTAAGCAGATCCCAGCAGGTTAATCGCTTTGCGATAAGAAGAAGCGATATGCCAGATTATTTGTCTCATCCTTGTAACTGTAACCTAGCGCATCCAAATAAGTGCTGAACCCGTCAACCTCTTTATCGTCCAATTCAAAACCTGCTAATACTTGCCCGTACGCCGCCCCATGATTGCGATAATGGAAAAGCGTAATATTGGCGTGGGTGCCGAGCATGTTTAAGAATTTAATCAATGCATTGGGGTGCTCCGGAAACGCGAAGCTGAATAAGCGTTCTTTTAACTTATTGCTCGGTGCACCGCCAACCATGTAGCGGACGTGTAATTTAGCCATTTCATCATGACTCAAATCAGCGATCGAGTAACCCGCCGTGGTTAATTTTTCGGTTAATATCTTGAGTTCATCAGCACCTTGAGGTGTCCTGACGCCAACAAAGATATTCGCTTCCTTGCGCGAGTTAAAGCGGTAATTAAATTCGGTGATAGCGCGTCCGTCTAATTCATTACAAAAATTTAAAAATGCCCCCTGTTTTTCGGGGATGCTGACGGCAAGGATACTTTCTTTCTGCTCACCTAATTCACAGCGCTCAGAGACATAACGCAGGCCATGAAAGTTAACATTGGCACCACTTAGAATAGCAGCAAGCTGTTGATCTTTAATCTC
>DATCZZ010000102.1:0-4344 GCA_036525635.1 Psychromonas sp.
TTAATATTAAGATCTGGACGAGATGCACGCAACTGGCATTGACGGCGCAGGCTTGAAGTACCAACAACAGCCCCCTGTGGCAGCTGATCTATATTCTGATAATGATTGGCAACAAAAGCATCACGCGGATCTTCCCGTTCACAAATAACCGTTAACCCCAATCCATCAGGGAAATCCACAGGAACATCTTTCATGGAATGTACCGCGATATCGGCCCGCCCTTCCAACATAGCAACTTCCAACTCTTTAACAAAAAGCCCCTTGCCGCCTACCTTAGCCAGAGGGGTATCGAGGATCTTATCCCCTTTGGTTTTCATAGGTAAAAGTTCAACGATTAAATCTGGATGATACTTTAAAAGCTCCGATTTCACGAAGTTAGCCTGCCACATGGCAAGCGGGCTATGGCGAGTAGCAATACGAATTTTTTGCGCTGTCATGGCGAATTTTCTCATTAAGAAACGAATCGTTTAATGCTAACAAAGATAAGTTTAATAAGCATGTTGATTAGTACAAAAATGCTTAGCAGATGGAAGAAAATGGTAAAGAGAGGTCACTTTGCCGGTAATGATCCAACAGCAAAGGATTATCAAGCCTTAAACTGCACCATTGTTGTTGGGCGAGTGCAGCTAAGTTAGAAAACAGATCTTAAAAATAATTTCTGGGTGTTATTTTATCTGTTTAGCGGCCCGCTGTTAAAGCCATCGGGTTTAATTAAAGGAGCCAATATTTTTTCTAATCCATTCAATTTTATTTCATAGATCAACGCTAATTGCTGCCCCAATTTCCCCTCCGGAAAACCTTTACTGTTGAACCACACCAAATAAGGCTCCGGCAGGTGAATCAGTTTGCGACCTGCGTATTTGCCAAAAGGCATGATTTGATTGATAGCTTCACTAAGCTCCTTGGGATCATCAAACAATGGCATCTCTCTTTCGTTATTAAAAATAATATAGTGAAAGCCGATACATTTACCCGCTTAAAGTACCTGATGGTTTGCGGACAAGATCGGCTTTGTTCTGACTTACACTTGCGCTAAGGCCTGTTCAACGTCTGCAATAATATCATCGATGTTTTCAATGCCAACGGAGATACGGATTAGTTCTTCACTGACACCAGCCGCTTTTAACTCTTCAGGATTCAACTGGCGATGAGTTGTTGAAGCCGGATGACAGGCTAACGACTTGGCATCACCTATGTTAACCAAACGCAAAATCATCTGCAGTGCATCGATAAATTTACCGCCGGCTTGTGCACCGCCTTCAATACCAAAACTTAAAATACCGGAAGCTTTTCCAGCGCATATTTTTTGACAAGTCTGGTAATAAGCACTGTTTTCCAGTGCAGCATAATTCACCCATGTAACTTTCTCATGTTTACTCAGGTAAGCAGCCAGTTTTTCCGCATTTTCACAGTGACGCTCCATCCGTAAACATAAGGTTTCCAACCCCTGCAGAATTTGAAACGAGTTCATTGGGGAAATCGCTGCGCCAGTATTACGTAGCGGGACAACCCGGCAACGTCCGATATAGGCTGCGGCACCTAAAGCTTCCGTATAAACCACGCCATGATAAGAGGGATCCGGTTCATTTAAAATGGCAAAACGTTTTTTATTTGCAACCCAGTCAAACTTGCCTGAATCGACAATAATGCCGCCAATAGAGGTGCCGTGACCACCAATATATTTGGTTAATGAATGCACGACAATATCGGCGCCAAATTCAAATGGCCGGCAGAGAACAGGGGTCGCCACGGTATTATCAACTATCAGCGGCAGACCATGTTTATGTGCTATTTCGGCTAATTTTTGAATATCAACAACATTCCCCGCCGGGTTACCAATCGATTCACAGAAAACAGCGCGAGTATTTTCATCGATAGCATCTTCAAAACCCTGATAATCATCAAAGGATACCATACGGGTTTCAATACCCTGCTTTGGTAATGAGTGTGCGAATAAGTTATAAGTACCGCCATAGAGCTGACTTGTACTGACAATGTTAGTGCCCACTTCACATATACACTGTATTGCATAAGTAATTGCTGACATACCGGATGCAACAGCAAGTGCTGCGATCCCACCTTCCATGGCCGCAACCCGTTTTTCCAGAACATCTGTCGTTGGATTCATAATCCGCGTGTAAATATTACCCGCTACTTTTAAATCAAACAGATCTGCCCCATGCTGGGTATTATCAAAGGTGTAAGAGGTAGTTTGATAAATTGGAACCGCGGCGGCTTTGGTTGTTGCTTCCGATTCGTATCCATGGTGTAACGCAAGTGATTCTAATTTCATAAATATCCCTAGTTAAACAAAAAATAACGGATCTGTAGCCAAGCTACTTGAAGATGCGCTAATCAGCAAGTTGAGAGGTGGTCATACTCAAATGGTTAAAAACACCCCACTAAGACAAGCAACGCTAGCACTGCTGCGGTTAATTACACAAGGGTTTTTATAAGAAAAGGATCACATTTAGCACATATAAATAGCGCTATTGTTACCTTAGGTTATTTTTTATAATAACCAGAGACAAGATAATAAAACAGATAAACTTATTTAGTATTAACGAGTTAACAAACGGATCAGAGCTAATGCCAGAAAACATCAGAATTTGTGACTACCAGCAGGTCAATCTGTTACGTGATATAGCGATTGAAACCTATGGTGATACTTTTTCAGAGAGCAATAGTGCAGCATTAATGACACACTATTTTCAACAGGCCTTAAATAGGGAGAAATTACTCACTGAACTGAGTAATCCGGATAGTTGTTTTTATTTCATCTACTTTGAAAAGCAAGTTGCCGGTTTTTTAAAGGTAAATGTGATGGCCGCACAAACAGACATCAGCGATGTAAAGTCGTTGGAGATTGAACGTTTTTATATTCGTAAAGCTTTCCTGCGCAGAGGTTTGGGTAAACAGCTGATGAATTTTGCCTGCAGCCTGGCAGAGCAACGGGGTAAAGAGTATATCTGGTTAGGTGTTTGGGAAAATAATAGGCCGGCATTGCATTTCTATAAAAAAATGGGGTTTTATCAAATAGGGTCACATCCCTTTGATATGGCAGGTGATATTCAGACAGATTTAGTTTTTAGGAAAGATCTGTAAGTAAGTAGATAGCCAGACCGCTTGAAAATTCAGATTCAACAAGTAGTTTGGCTATAAATAACCTTTCAGAGCAGACTTTATTGCCACATAAGTGCTTTCGACTATTATTTAAAATAGAGTCGTCTAACGAGCAGGAGTCCCATGGATTTTACAGCATACGGTTTGGCATTTTCTGGTTTGCTTGTTGTTTTGTGCACCCTGGTTGTACAGTTTATCGTCGCCAATACAGGGAAAGCGAGGCTACCCAACCATATTCCGGGAAAAATTGATCCTTCCCTTGGCCATGAAAGTTTTGTTTTTCGCGCCTATCGCACCATGGAAAACTCTCTGGAAAATATCAGTCTTTTATTAGGCAGCGCATTTCTGGCTATTTTAGCAAATGTTGATCCGTTTTGGACGGGGCTCACCATCTGGATCTATGCCCTGGCGCGTATCATGCATATGATTTTATATTACATGATCTCTACGGAAAAAAATCCGAGCCCGCGCTCTTACTTTTATATGCTTGCGTTATTTGCCAATATCATTTTATTAATACTGATTTTTGTGCGTTTGGTTTGACCCAAACTCTTGAAAAAAACCAACGATTAAAACCTAATCAATAGTGGCTTTACTCGGCTATAAAGATGCACCTCCACACATAATTAATTCTTGCCCTGTAATTGAGCTTGCCGCTGGAGATAATATAAATTCGACATATTCAGCAACCTCATGCGGAGAAATATAACGTCCAATAGGTGGAAGTTTTGGAGGTGATGACTTACGCTCTGGATTGAGAAGCATTGGAGTTTCTGTTGCACCAGGTGCAATAATATTTACAGTTATTCCTTTGGGCGCTAATTCTGCAGCCCAGCTTCGAACCATACCAATCATGGCTGATTTTGTTGCTACATATTGAGAGCGTCCAGGGACTCCTTTTGAAGTTCGACTTCCTATTAAAACAATACGCCCCCCCGGTGGAAGTTGTGGAGCTAAATTGTTTGCCAATATCTCCGCAACATGTACATGCAAGTGCCACAACGATAAGCTGTCTTCTAAATTCAGTTCACCTAATGGTGCTGCTGCCATTTTCCCCGCTGCGTGAATTACAGTATCTATAGGTGGAAGTTTTTGCAAACAATCGAGTAGTTGTTCAGTCTGATATAAATCAACGAGTTGACTTGTAAAATTAGGGTTTTTATGGTCTATTTTTCTTCGACTAAATCCTGTTACTTGCCAGCCGGAAGAAAGTAAAACTTC
>DATCZZ010000103.1:0-7471 GCA_036525635.1 Psychromonas sp.
CCAATTTACCGAAGATAAACGACAGCGAACCCGATAAAATACCGTTGAACTTAACTAAACGATCTCCTGCCTTAAACAGATTCTGCATATTTTCAATCACCGGCAAACCTGCACCGACGTTTGTATCATACAAGAATTTACGGCGTTTGATTAACGCGGTTAAACGCAGCTGATGGTAATAGTCCATACTTGCTGTGTTCGCTTTTTTGTTTGCTGCGACAACATGGAAACCAGCGCCTAAAAAATCAACATAACGTGCAGCAATAGCATCGTTGCTGGTACAATCAACAATAACCGGATTGATGATATGGGAGTCATTTACCATAGCCTGCATATTCGCAAGCGATAATTCACCCGTCGCGTCAGCGAGTAAACTGCGCCAGTTGCTTAGTTCAATACCTTGAGCATCCATTAACATTCTCCGGCTGTTGGCAATGCCGCAGACACGAATTTGGATATTTCTTTCCGACAAATACTCTTGCTGACGATGGATCTGATCAATGAGAGCCCCACCAACCCCACCGCTACCGATTAAAAACATATCAATATATTGCACGCTACCAAAAAAGCTCTGATGGCAAGCAATAACCGCCTCTTTTGCTTTTTTCTCTGACACAACTGCTGAAATGGAACGCTCAGATGAACCCTGTGCAATTGCGGTTACGTTAATGGATGCTTCAGTTAAAGCTGTTAAAAATCGTGCAGCAACACCCTTTGCTTGTTTCATGCCGTCACCAACTAATGAAATAATGGCCTGTTTTTCAACCACATCAATAGGCTCTAATAAGTTATTTTTAAACTCTAAAGAAAACTCTTCATTTAATGCAGACAGTGCTTTTTGTGTATCACTTGAGTAAATACAAAAGCTCAAGCTGTACTCGGAGGATGATTGGGTGATCAGAATAATTGACACGCCTGCACGAGATATTGTCGAAAATATCCGCCCCGCCATACCAACGATACCTTTCATGCCTGGTCCAGAGATACTCAGCATGGAGAGTCCCTTGAGATCTGAGATACCTTTTACTTGTAGCCCATCATCCCCAATCTCTGAACCAATTAAAGTTCCACTGGCTTGCGGGTTGTGGGTATTTTTGATTAAACAAGGTATATGGTGTTGTGCTATCGGGGCGATGGTTTTAGGGTGTAATACTTTAGCGCCAAAATAAGAGAGCTCCATAGCCTCTGCATAACTTAACGAATTTAATAATTTTGCATCTTTTACTAAACGTGGGTCACAACTGTATACACCATCTACATCGGTCCATATTTCACAACATTCAGCTTTTAAGCAAGCCGCCAAAACAGCCGCCGAATAATCAGATCCATTACGCCCCAACACTAAGGTCTCACCCTGTTCATTACCTGCGGTAAAACCCGGCATTAAATAGATAGCATTTTTAACAATACTCTCTTTTTCAAATAACGCGCGTGAAACTTCAATATCAATTTGCGCTTCAAGGTAACCACCTTTGTAAGAAATAAGCTTCTCTTGTGGTTTTATCACTTTCACTTGATGCCCTTTCGCTATTAACAGCTGTTTCATACAGGCAACGCTGAGTAATTCTCCTTTACTTAAAATTTGAGCTTCTATGCTGGGCGGGCACTGTGCTAATAAACGTACGCCTTCAAGTAGGTCACTTAAATGCGATAATTCACGTTCAAAAATAGTTTTCAGTAAGTCATCAGCAAACTCAGCATAAGTTTCCTTCAAGGTTTTGATCAAATTAGCAAAAATACGCTGAATATCGGTTAAATGACTTTCTGCGGGTAGACCTTTACTCGTTTTGTCAACAACAGCGACGAGATTGTTCGTTACCCCAGCCGGCGCTGATAAAACTAAAGCTATTTGAGATTGTTGCTGGTTACTAATAACAATATCAGCAACCTGGTTAAAACGTTCGGCATTTGCTAATGACGTCCCGCCAAATTTAAGTACGCGCATTGATACTCCCTGTTGAAAAACGAAAAACCCGCAGCAATGCGGGTTCAGGAAAAGCGATGATTTATTTAATAAACTCAACAACCGCAAAGCGCTTAACTAAGTACTCTGAAAAGAAGTTTAACTGAAGATCTAAGATATAAACCATGGTGTTATTATTACTTTATTAAATATTAAAAAATCCTGTGGGCCTATCATAACAAAGCTTTATCATGACGGGAACAATTCACTGTTTAGGAATGTGGTTTTTATACAAAAACAACAAATTCTTCATTTTATTTTTTAATATTTTATCTATACCAGAAGATGTGAGCACGTAGTTTTACAAAATTTTATATTTCCAGTTGATTCATATCAATCATAATTTGTATTTGTCACCTTTAAGTAACAATCTAGTTGTTATCTAAATGTTAAGTATTTATAGTGAAGCACATGATTTATTAAGATGAATGTGTTAAGCGCAACGCTTCGTTCAATAGTTGCGTACTTTGGCACTGTTTCGTCTGGAAATATTTGTTTATTGTAAATTATTTGTTTCAACAAATAAAAAAAATGTAAAGTGCTATGAAAAGATATCAAAGATATTTTTATAACTATTTGGCAGCACTAAGAAACGAATTCCGCCTGAATAAGTCAAAAGGACAGTAAAGAATCAAAACTAGAGAGGTACCTAATGTCAACAGCGAACATACTTATTGTTGAAGATGAATTAGTCACACGCAATATGTTAAAAAGTGTATTTGAAGCGGAAGGATATAACGTTTTGGAAGCCAATGATGGCAATGAGATGCACCAGGCCATCAAAGAAAATAATATTAACCTGATTATTATGGATATTAATTTACCCGGTAAAAATGGCTTGTTATTAGCGAGAGAGATACGTGAACATCAAAATATCGCGCTTATTTTTTTAACCGGTCGAGATAATGAAGTCGATAAAATCTTAGGATTAGAAATTGGCGCAGATGATTACATCACTAAACCCTTTAATCCTCGTGAATTAACGATACGCGCACGTAATCTTTTGACCCGTACCATGCAAGATAATATCTATTTTGAAGAGGTGCGTAAAAAAGTAGAAAACTACAAATTTAATGGCTGGACACTTGAAATCGATAGCCGTTCATTAATTAGCCCTGTTGGTAGAGTATTTAAATTACCCCGCAGTGAATTCAGAGCTATTTTACATTTCATTGAAAATCCAGGTAAAATTCAAACACGTGCTGATTTATTAATGAAAATGACCGGCCGGGAATTAAAAGCGCATGATCGAACGGTGGATGTCACTATCCGTCGTATCCGAAAACATTTTGAGAGCATTCCCGATGCACCTGAAATTATTGCGACCATTCATGGTGAAGGTTATCGTTTCTGCGGAGAAGTAGAATAAAAAAGCTAAGGCCGGTACGATACAAGAAAAAGGCACGTTAAGTGCCTTTTTTATTGTCCGAAATTTATCGTTTACAAAATGTTAAAGGCTAATTGGAAAGTAATACCAAAGAACTAAAAAGGCAGAGGGGAAGCTGAACACCTTTTTAAAGGCGTTACTTTTTCAGCAGCAAAAAAAAAGCTTCAACAAATGTTGAAGCTTTTTCTTAGAATTGGTGCCCGGAGCGAGACTTGAACTCGCACACCCATAAGGCGAGGGATTTTAAATCCCTTGTGTCTACCGATTCCACCATCCGGGCAAAAAATTTAAAATTGGAGGCGGAACCCGGAGTCGAACCGAGATGGATGGATTTGCAATCCACTGCATGGCCATTCTGCCATTCCGCCAATATAACTTAAAATTTGGAGCGGTACACGAGACTCGAACTCGTGACCCCGACCTTGGCAAGGTCGTGCTCTACCAACTGAGCTAGTACCGCATCACATTGTTTACAGTTTAATTATCACGAGTAAACCCGCAACTCCAGTCAACTCTTGCCAAGGTTGGCCTCGACGAACTGAGCTAGCATTTAAACTATCATCTAAAGGTTATTGTTAAATCAAATCCCCTGTCGATGTGTGCGCATTCTAATGATTATCCGAAGCGAGTCAACATACTTTAACAGTTTTTTTATTACTTTTAACTCGTTAGCTGTTTTTTTAAACGAAGCGATGTTTTAATATACGAGCGGTTATGCATTTTTACTTAGTGTTGGCCAGGCGGCTTTTAAATAAACAACCATAGACCAAAGTGTCAATCCAGTGGCAATGTATAAGAAAGCGAAACCGATATATTCCATTTCTGTTGAATACTGCCAAATCAGTAAAAAAAGCGCGGTCATTTGTGCAGCCGTTTTCACTTTGCCCAGCCAGGAAACGGCAACACTGGCTCTTTCACCCAGTTCAGCCATCCACTCTCTTAAGGCGGAAATAATTATTTCGCGGCAGATCATCACCATCGCTGGAATCGTTATCCAAATAACCGCGTAATGTTCGACAATCATAACTAATGCAACAGCAACCATGATTTTATCGGCAACAGGATCTAGAAAAGCCCCGAAAGCAGTATGCTGATCCAGTTTTCTGGCCAGGTAACCATCCAAATAATCCGTTACTCCGGCGGTAAGAAAGATAAGTGCTGCAGCAAAACCAGCCCAGGCAAATGGCAGGAAATAAAATAATACAAAAATAGGAATTAAAAAAATTCTGAAACCCGTTAATATATTGGGGATGTTTAACATTAAAGTGTCCTTTGATTCTCTATCCCCAATTCACTTGGAAATACGGGTTTGCACAGTTACAAGCAACTTAAATATAAGCTATTTTTGCATTTTATTGTTTCATTATGCAAATTCTTAACAATAATTTATGATCATTAACATTTACTAATAATCAATTATGCAGCACTTCATAAATTGTTTCAGCCAAGGAATGACTTATACCGGGAATTTTTTGTAATTCATCAATACTTGCGGAGATGACCCCCTGTAAACCGCCTAAATGATTTAATAATGCCTGCCGGCGTTTAGCCCCCACGCCGGCGATACCTTCTAGTGTGCTGGTTCTTCTTCTTTTATCACGTTGCTGACGGTGCCCCATAATGGCAAAACGATGCGACTCATCACGGATTTGCTGTATTAAATGCAGCGCTGGCGAATCACTGCTCATTGCAATTATTTCATGGCTACCGGCTAAAATCAGTGTTTCCAATCCTGCCTTACGAGTCACACCTTTAGCGATACCAATCAGCAGCGGGTATTTACCCTTAAAGTTCTCTTCAAGAGAGCTGATAATATTTTCAGCCTGATTTAACTGCCCCAAACCGCCATCAATAAAAATAATATCGGGAATATTTTCGGTCTGCTGCGGTGTTTTAAAACGCCTCGATAGAACCTGCCCCATCGCCGCATAGTCATCTCCGGGAGTGATCCCGGTGATATTAAAACGCCGGTAGTCAGATTTTTTTGCACCGTCACGGTTGAATACCACGCAAGATGCCACGGTTTTTTCCCCCATCATATGGGAAATATCGTAACACTCCATACGCTGTATCGGTTTGCTTAAGTCTAATTTCTCTTCTAGCAGCTGATAACGATGTACTATATTGTTTTTTTGGTTGAGTCGGGTCTGCAGGGCTATCTCGGCATTCTTTTGGGCGAGCTTGACAAACCTGGCACGCTCGCCACGCATCCCTACTTTTAATGTTGTTTTGTAACCGCAATATTCAGAGAAAAGATCGCTAAACATAAGACGTTCGGCAAAATCGTCACTAAGCAAAATTTCCCGCGGTATCGCGCGGCCGTTTTGACCTGACAGGTAAAACTGACTTAAAAAAGCGCTTAGCACTTCATCTTTACTGGAATTTTTAGGAGTTTTAGGGAAATAATTACGGCTGCCTAATATTCGACCTTGGCGAACAAACAATAGATGTACACTGGCAATGCCCTGCTCGTAGCAAAAACCTAATACGTCCAACTGCTCAACATCACCGCTTACCCATTGCTGCTCCTGCACTTTTTTCAAGGATTGAATTTGATCCCGGTGCCGCGCAGCTTTTTCAAATTCGAGGGCAGCACTGGCCTCTTCCATTTCAGCTATGAGTTGATTAATAACATGCTGGCTTTTACCTTGTAAAAAGGCAGTGGCTAATTCAACCTGGCGCGCATATTCAGATTCAGACATAGCATTAACACAGGGTGCCAGGCAACGCTTCAATTGATATTGCAGGCAGGGCCGGGAGCGATTGCTGTAATAACTGTCTTCACACTGGCGTATCGGAAATAGTTTCTGCATCAGATGCAGGCTTTCTCTCACCGCCCCGCCGCTTGGATAAGGACCAAAATAAGTGCCTTTTCGTTTGCGGCTTTGCGAGCGTACCAATGTCAGCTGCGGATGTTTATGCGCGCTTAAAAATAGGTAGGGATAGGATTTATCGTCGCGTAATAAGACATTATATTTAGGCTTATACTGTTTGATAAAATTGTGCTCGAGGATCAACGCTTCGGTTTCAGTATGTGTGACTGTCACTTCGATGCGGTCGATATGGCTCACTAAAGCGAGTGTTTTAGGATGTTTCTGGGTAAGACTAAAATAACTGCTTAGGCGTTTTTTGAGATTTTTTGCTTTACCAACGTATATTACCGTTTGTTGATTAAACATACGGTAAACACCCGGCTCTGTGGTGACCGTTTTTAGAAAACTTTCAGAGCAAAAGACGCTCATATAAAAATACAACCTGTCATAGCAAACCACTTAACAATGTACAATTTGGCATTGCCAAGTGGCCTGTGGATAAATATTATATTGCCATTGTTTATTTGCAATAGTTTACAGCAAGTCAGTATCAAGCATGCCATAACGTATCGCCAAATGTGTCAAACCAACATCACCATTTACACCTAATTTTTCAAATAAACGGTAGCGGTAACTATTGATTGTTTTCGGGCTTAGGCCAAGTTGTTCAGATATATCCACGACACGCTGCCCCTTAGTAATCATCATCATTATTTGCAACTCTCTTTCAGAGAGTACACCAAAAGGATCGTCAGATGTGGGGGATATTTGTGAAAGCGCCATTTGCTGCGCAATTTCTGCCGCTAAATAACGCTGTCCGGCATGAACTGAGCGGATAGCATTTAATACTTCATTTGGCCCTGCTGCCTTACTTATGTAACCAGAAGCCCCTGCCTGCATTACTTTTGACGGGAAAGGATTCTCAGTATGCATAGTGAGCATGATTATTTTGATATCTTCGTTAATACGTAAAATTTTGTGCATTGCATCCAATCCACCAATGCCCGGCATATTGATATCCATCAAAACAACATCGGGTTGATTCTTGCGGCACCATTTTACTGCTTCTTCACCACTTTCGGCTTCTCCAATAACTTTCATGCCTCGAACATCATCAATGATACGGCGAATCCCTGTACGAACTAATTCATGGTCATCGACCAACAGGATATTTATCACGAAATTTCTCCGCTAATGCTCAGACAACCGCCAAAACATTAAGCTAAAATTTAAACAGTTATAAGCTACGATTCAGCACGTTAAAAAAACGGCGAACAGTTTTTAATAATTCGGCTTATGATAAAGGAA
>DATCZZ010000104.1:0-9526 GCA_036525635.1 Psychromonas sp.
TGTATAAAAAATGACTTGATTCACACTTCCTTGAGCAGTCCCTTGATTAACGCCTATAATTAATTGAAAATCGTTTCTGCAAACGCTCCCAACAATGCTTGTTTAATTTTGAAACAGAGCAGATAGAAAGGCTCACCCGGAGGTAGTTATGGATTATCCAAAAGTCGCCAGTCAACTTGTAGAAAAGTTGGGTGGTAAAAACAATATTAAAGCGATGGCGCATTGCGCTACGCGCCTGCGTCTTGCCGTGGCAGACGAATCATTGATTGATGAAAAGGCCATCGATGACATTGAAGGTGTTAAAGGCCAGTTTAAGGTGGCTGGACAGTACCAGATTATTTTTGGCTCGGGGATCGTTAATCAAGTTTATCATGAAATGGAGAAGGTGACCGGGCTTCGCGAGATGAGCACCAGAGATGTTGCCGCTGCCGGCGCTGCCAAACAAAATATTGTGCAGCAGGCAGTTAAAGGGTTATCGGATATCTTTGTACCTATTATTCCGGCTATCGTTGCCGGCGGCCTGTTGATGGGGCTTTTTAACCTGTTAGTCGCGCCAGGATTATTTGTTGAGGGTAAATCACTGGTTGATGCCAACCCCGGTATCGCCGATCTTGCGGCAATGATTAACACCTTTGCTAACGCACCTTTTGTCTACCTGCCAATTCTTATCGCATTCTCTGCCAGCAAGAAATTTGGCGGCAACCCGTTCCTGGGGGCGGCGCTGGGCATGTTGATGGTTCACCCGGATCTGCTTAACGGCTGGGGCTTCGGCGGCGCTGCTGTTTCCGGTAATATCCCGGTTTGGAACATCCTCGGTTTTGAAATCCAAAAAGTGGGTTACCAGGGCTCAGTTCTACCGGTATTGGTGGCGGCGTATATCCTGGCCAAAGTTGAAAACGGCCTGCGTCAATTTATCCCCTCTGTCTTAGATAACCTGCTGACACCGCTGCTTGCTATCTTTATCACAGGTGTTGTTACCTTTACCATCGTCGGCCCGTGGACGCGGGATATCGGCTTCCTGTTGGGTGACGGTCTGAACTGGTTATACGATTCAGCCGGTTTCATCGGTGGCGCCCTGTTTGGTTTCATCTATGCACCCTTTGTAATCACAGGCATGCATCACAGCTTTATCGCCATTGAAATACAACTGCTTGCCGATATTGCCATGACTGGCGGTACCTTTATCTTCCCTATCGCAGCAATGTCTAATATTGCCCAGGGCGGCGCGGCACTGGCTGTCGGATTCAGAACCAAAGATATTAAATTGGAAGGTATTGCAATCCCATCGGGTGTCACCGCACTGCTAGGTATTACCGAGCCGGCGATGCTTGGTGTTAACTTGAAACTTCGCTACCCGTTCATCGCGGCAATCTGCGCTGCAGCAACGGCAAGTGCGTTTATCACGCTGTTTAATGTGAAAGCAAGTGCGCTGGGCGCTGCGGGTCTGCCGGGCATTATCTCTATCCGCAGCGGTGATGTGACGCCTTATGTTATCGGCATGATAATTTCATTTGCAATGTCATTTGCACTCACTGTTATCCTGGATATTCGCGAGAAAAGAAAAGAGTTTGTGCCGGTCGAAATGGCTAAATAAGCTCAGCCCTTACGCGGCTAACCTTTAATTAAAAAACCAGTATTGCAATATACTGGTTTTTTTTTTTGCGCAAAAACAGCTGCTAATTTACGGAATTGCTATGGCTTGGCTGTATCTGCGCTTTGATAATAGCAAGTAACTGCATAAATGCCGTTGCCATCTGCTCCTCTGCCACACAGGCAAAGCCCATGATCAGCCCCTTGCGGGCATTTTTTTGCTGCATGTAATAACTGGATAGGGGGCGCACCAATACCCCGTGTTCGCCGGCTGTTTGGCAAATAATCAGATCATCGCAGTTATCCGGTAAATTGAGAATAAGGTGCAGACCGGCGTTGCTGTTAAATTGATTTAATGCCCATTTGCCTAAGTGCTGCACTATCAGATCCGCAAGAAAGGCTCTGCGCTTGGCATATAACAGACGCATCCGGCGGATATGTGCGGCATAATGCCCTTCCGCAATAAACTGCCCCAAGGCTTTTTGAATAAGCAGATGGCCGCCCCGGTATAATTCCGAATGTGCACTTTTTAACTCATTCATCAGTGGCTTAGGCAAGATCACATAACCTAAGCGCAATGCCGGATAAAGGGTTTTACTGAAGGTACCGATATAGATCACCGGCGCATCTTTCACCAGCCCCTGCAAAGCCGGAATGGGCTGCCCGGAGAAACGAAATTCACTGTCATAATCATCTTCAACTATCCAGCTGCCTGCTTTAGCTGCCAACGCCAGCAGCCGCTGTCTGCGCCGCAGACTCATCACAGAACCAAGCGGATATTGATGTGAAGGCGTGACAAAAATTAAACGCGGTTTTGTTTCGACGTTTTTGGGGAGTACCAACCCTGCCTTATCAACGGGCATAGGGCAGATAGTCATATCATTGATCCGCAAAACATTACGGATCCCCCAGTAGCCAGGCTCCTCAAGCCACACATGATCTTTGGGGTTACATAACATACGGGTTATCAAATCAATGGCTTGATGTATCCCTTCAGTGATCAATATCTGCTCAGGATCGCAGCGCACCGAGCGGGCGATACGCAGATGATCGACTAAGGCATGGCGCAGTTCGGGGCTGCCGCCCTGACTGCCGTAGGTTAACTCCTGCGGGGCGGGACGGCGGCTAATGCGCCCCTGAATTTTACTGAATAAGTGATGCGGAAAGGCTGTCACATCCGGCACGCCGGGAATAAAAGCCCCCCATTGTTTCGGGCTGGCGCTGGCATGCTTTAATAAATTGACACCGCGTTTAGAAAATTCAACGGGCTGGCTGTTCTGCTCTCCATTTAAAGCAATGCTGCCACTGGACAGGTAGCTATCCGGCAGGGTTTCTGCGACAAAAGTGCCGCTGCCTTTACGGGTCAGCAGGTAGCCCTCCGCAAGCAGCTGCTCGTAAACGGTTAATACAGTATTACGTGATAAGCCGAGCATTTTAGCGAGATCCCGGGAAGCAGGTAAACGACTTGACGGCTTCAGGCTGCCATCGAGAATGCTGATGCGAATAGCGTTATATAAACGTTTGTACAATTTATCATCATGCTGCTCAGCCAGTCTCTGCAGGAGTAAATCGCTGATTAAAGAACCCAAGTGGCCCCCTTAATTAAAAGAAATTGGTACTCGATTATATGACCACATGGCGTATAAATATAGCCATTCGCAGTTGAATACTGAATTTATCTATTAACGAGTACGGGTGGTATCAAGATGACAATTAATGCAAAACTGAATGAACGTCGATTACAGGCTACACCAAGAGGTGTCGGTGTAATGTGTGATTTTTATGCTGAGCGTGCTGAGAATGCCTCTCTATGGGATGTGGAAGGCAATGAAGTGATTGATTTTGCCTCCGGGATTGCTGTGTTAAATACCGGGCACCGTCACCCTAAAGTTGTGGCGGCAATCGAAGCGCAGTTAAAAGCATTTACCCACACCGCTTATCAGGTGGTTCCTTACGAAAGTTATGTCTCCTTGGCTGAGCGCATCAATAGCAGCGTGCCGATCAGCCAGCCCTGCAAAACTGCATTCTTTACGACGGGTGCGGAAGCGGTAGAAAATGCAGTCAAAATTGCGCGGGCGCACACGCGTCGTCCTGGTGTGATCACCTTTGCAGGCGGTTTTCATGGCCGTACTTATATGACCATGGCATTAACCGGAAAAGTGGCCCCCTATAAAATTGGTTTTGGTCCCTTCCCCGGCTCTGTATTTCATGCTCAATACCCCAATGCCTTGTACGGCGTGACAACTGAAGATGCAATGAACAGTTTAGAGCGTATTTTTAAAGCTGATATCGAGCCGACTCAGGTTGCAGCTATTGTGCTTGAGCCTGTACAGGGTGAGGGCGGTTTTAATGTCGCACCAGCAGAGTTCATGCTGGCACTGCGCGCGCTGTGTGATGAGCATGGCATTCTGCTTATTGCCGATGAAGTGCAAACAGGTTTTGCCCGTACAGGTAAAATGTTCGCGATGGATCATTATCCCAAAGGGATTGCGGATCTGATGACCATCGCAAAAAGTTTAGCAGGGGGGATGCCGCTGTCAGGTGTTTGTGGCCGTGCTGAGGTGATGGATGCGCCTGCTCCCGGCGGACTTGGGGGGACCTACGCGGGTAATCCCCTGGCTGTTGCTGCGGCGCATGCTGTTATGGATGTGATTGAGGAGGAGCAGTTATGCCAGCGTGCGCAAACGCTTGGTGAGCAACTTGTCGCTACTCTGGATGAGATGCGCAGCCATTGCCCGCAAATTGCCGATATTCGCGCGCAAGGTTCGATGGTTGCGGTTGAATTTAATGATCCGCAGACGGGCAAACCCTCCCCTGAATTCACTAAACAGGTACAGCAAAAAGCCTTGGAAGAGGGATTACTTTTACTGAGTTGCGGAGTGAACGCCAATGTCGTGCGTTTTCTATATCCTTTAACCATTAGCAATGATCTGTTTAACAAGGCGCTTGCTATTTTGACTCGTGCACTGGTTTAGTCGGGGAGTAATAAGTGATGCAATTAAATAATCCGAATCTGCTGCGCAGTCAATGTCTAATCAATGGGCAGTGGTGTGATGCGCTAAGTGGCCAGCGGGAGAGGGTACTTAATCCTGCTACGGGTGCCGAAATTACCTCTGTCCCTATGGTAAATGGTACTGAGACTGAACTGGCAATTAGTGCAGCGCAAGTTGCGCAGCAAAGCTGGAAACAATTGCCAGCCAAAGCGCGTTCCGCCCTGATGCTGGCCTGGGCGGATGCAATTTTAGAGGCGCAGGAAGACTTGGCGCAGTTAATGACTGCTGAGCAGGGAAAATCATTAGCGGAAGCGCGTGGTGAAGTGGCCTATGCCGCCTCGTTCATCACCTGGTTTGCAGAAGAAGCGAAACGTATTGACGGGGCCTTATTACAAGCACCAGTAGTTTCGCAGCGCTTAGTGGTGATGAAGCAGCCGATTGGGGTGTGTGCTGCCATTACGCCATGGAACTTTCCTGCTGCGATGATCACCCGCAAAGTAGCGCCTGCACTGGCGGCCGGCTGCAGCATCATTGTTAAACCGGCTGAGCAAACGCCGTTAACCGCGCTGGCGCTGGCTAAATTAGCCGAGGATGCCGGCATTCCTGCCGGGGTATTGCAGGTTATTACCGGCGCCGGCAAGCAGGTCGGCAAAGTATTATGCGACAGCCCCGTGGTGCGTAAACTCAGCTTTACCGGATCCACTG
This sequence comes from Psychromonas sp., assembly GCA_036525635.1. Classification (GTDB taxonomy): domain Bacteria; phylum Pseudomonadota; class Gammaproteobacteria; order Enterobacterales; family Psychromonadaceae; genus Psychromonas. Next base: position 5,289 of record DATCZZ010000104.1, read on the forward strand.
AAGTGGGCAGAATTTTGATGGCGCAGTGCGCACCATCCATTAAAAAGCTGTCATTAGAGCTTGGCGGCAATGCGCCGTTTATTGTCTTTGATGATGCTAATCTGGATGCTGCGGTTGCGGGGATTATGGCTTCTAAGTTCCGTAATAGCGGCCAAACCTGTGTTTGTGCTAACCGCATCTACGTGCAGGAGGGGATACATGATCGCCTTGTTGAAAAATTAAAGCTTGCCGTTGAGCAGTTAGTCGTAGGTGATGGCAGTCAGTACGGCACGACGCAAGGTCCGTTAATTGATCGGCAGGCCGTTGCCAAAGTGCAAAGCCATATTGCCGATGCCCTGCAAAAAGGAGCGCAGCTGGTAACCGGCGGTCATCCACATCCATTGGGGCGCACTTTCTTTGAGCCGACGGTAGTGACGGGCGTGACCCAGGCGATGTGTTTCGCCAAAGAAGAAACCTTTGGCCCGGTGGCTCCGATTTTCCCTTTCCAAAGTGAAGCGGAAGTGGTTGCGATGGCCAATGATACCGAATTTGGTTTAGCAGCTTATCTATTTACCAGCAGTGCGGCGCGTCAGTGGCGTGTTCCTGAAGCACTTGAATATGGCATGGTGGGGGTAAACACCGGTTTGATCTCCAATGAAGTGGGACCCTTTGGTGGCATTAAACAATCCGGACTGGGCCGCGAAGGATCGCGTTACGGCATTGAAGAATATTTAGAGCTTAAATATTTGTGTATTGATATTGCAGAGTAAGCGCGGTTTTTAACAAGGAGTTGTCATTAACTGGTTGCCATTCTTAGCGTAAATTTTTCCTGGTTTGCTTTTCAAAACCTGCCAGGAAAGTTGATTTTTAATCCCGCCTTTTGCAGGGCGTTGTCGGCTTCTTTAGTCTCTTTAATAACAATAAAAAAGGCATTTTCATGTGCAATTTTATTGTTATTTAGGAAAACGATAGGAACACGATAACGTCCATTTCCCGATCCTGCCAAAAAAAGAAAACTTAATTTATTACCTTTCTGGTTATTGTTTAACTTATTGTTTTATAGGTGTTAATTTTTCACCCTTGGTTGTATTTTTAAATTAACAGGTATTGTGCTTTGTTTTGGTGCGCTGCGCGCCAAAAGGTTGCATTGTTAATTTTATTTTAGCGACTTTTCATCTCTTTGTTTCAGCTTTTTATTTTTGTTTTTGTTTTGTAAGCTATTGATAATGTTTATTTTAGTGTTTTTGTTCTCTCTTTTTGTTGTTGATTTCTTTTTTTGGCACTTAGATTGCAATAACTTAATTGTTGTATTTTAAATCATAACTCCTTATTTCCACCAGTAGGTGGCAATAAGGAGTTACATAACCCACTTAAGAAAGAGAGCTTATTATGATTAATCTTAAAGGAAAGAAAGTATTAAAGAGTTTATTCGCACTATCTATCGGGATAACTTCTCTGGCGACATCTGCAATGGTCAGTGCTGCAGAATACAATTGGCGTTTTGCTAATCTCTATGGCCGAGGCACAGCTTATGGCGCTATTTATGAAGATCTGGCCAAAAATATTGAAACCATGTCTAACGGCCGAATTGCCGTGCAGGTGCTTTATTCCGGTGAAGGGGTAGGGACAACTGGGATTTTATCTGCTGTTAAGAGCGGCCTTATCTCAATGGGGGCGCCATTTCAATCAATGCATGCAGGTGAGTTACCGGCAGGTATTGTAGAAATCGGTCTGCCTGGAGGCACTGCCGATGTGGGCGAATTATCGACGCTTTTCCATGAAAAGGGCTGGGCTGAGGTCTTAAAAAAGGCATATGGCGAGCAGGGTATGGTATGGCTTGACCCTTATATTCAACCGCCTGTTTATATTATTACCAAAAGTGAGATCAAATCGGTTGAAGATTTTAAAGGCATGAAGATCCGTGCTCCAGGTGCTTACGGTAAATTCCTGCGTAATCTAGGGGCATCACCGGTATCGCTTGCCTGGGGGGAAATTTATACCTCGCTTGCAACGGGTGTTATTGATGGTTCTATCGGTTCAAACATGATTGATCACCGTGATGGTAACCATGTGGAGGTTGCAAAATACATGTACCCGCAACCTATTGCCGGCGCACAAGTTTTACCTATTGTTGTTAATAAAAAAGCCTGGGATAAGTTAACACCGGATCTGCAGACAATTGTTAGTGCAGCGACAACTATCCATTCACAGGAGCAGATGACTAAGTCAATCCTATGGGAATCAGAGGCGGTTGCGGATATGGAAGCAAAAGGATTGTTATGGAGCCCCGCACTTTCAGAAGAGGATAAAAAAGCCTGGAAAGCAGCAGGCGACTCTTTAGCTAAATTCTATGCAGAACAAGATAAGTATTCGAAAGAGCTTATTGATATTGTAAACAAATAATAATCATTAACTGGTAAAGGGTGAGCCTAAACGCTCACCTTTGTTAAGTTAAGGAGCAGAGTATGATTGAACAACTATTAAAGGGATACTGCCGTTTTGTACGTTACAGTGTGAAGCTTGTCGGGCGAGCTGTACCTGTCTTACTGCCTATATTAGCCGGCCTTGTCGCCTTTGAGGTGTTTGCCCGCTACATTTTAGGTTCCCCTACCATCTGGGTCTACGATACTTCACTGTTTTTATTCGGTTATATCTCCGCGCTGGGCGGCGCTTACGCACAACAGAAAAAATCACATATCAATGTCGATATAATCTATCTGATGGTGCCTAAATATGTGCGCAGCATCTTCAATCTGCTGACCATTGTGCTTGCAGTTGGTTTTTTAATTCTGCTGGCGAAGATGAGTTTTGAGAAGTTTAGTGAAAGTCTGCAACTTAATTACCGTACTCAAAGTGAGTGGGCACCAGAAGTTTACCATTTTTGGCTGATGATGACCGTATCAGCCGTTATTTTTATTGCTGAGTATTCAGCTGAATTTATTGAGAACATTTTTTACCTGTTCACCCGCAGAGCGCTTTTCTCTAAAGAGGAGCTGGCTGCCGATGCTGCAAAAAAACCGCTGCTATCTCTACTGCGCAGTTTTCATTTAACTGGATTATCTGCCTTTTTAAATGACTTTTTCCTGAGAAGCCAGTCACGAGGCGAGCCGAATGATGGTTTAGATTATGAAGAGGTGATTGATAAACACCAGGAAGAAATAGCCTTGGAACACGCAGAGAAATCGGCTAAACGCCAGAAAAAAATAGAGTTGGAAGACGCAGAGAAACTCGCTATACATCAGGAAAAAAGAGGATCTGACTATGCAAATTGAATTACTAACCACTATTTTATTAGTGTGTATCCTGGCGGCCTTTGCATTAGGGGCGCAGGTCGGTTTAGCACTGGCGGGAATTGCGATGGGTGTCGGTTATTTAGTCTGGGGAGAAGCGCTTTTTAATGTTATTCCCAGCACCGTCGAAGGTACATTCTTTAACTTTATCCTGTTGGCTATCCCCCTGTATATCTATATGGGGCAGATTCTGACCCGCTCGGGCATTGGCGACGCGATGTTTAATGCCAGCCAGTTAGTGATTGGCCGTGTGCGCGGCTCATTAGCAATCAGTGTCGTTGGTGTCTGCTCCATGATTGGCGCTATGGTCGGCATTATCGGCGCGGGCATTATGACATCAAGCAGTATTGCGCTTAAGCCGATGCTGGAACGTGGTTATGATAAGCGCCTGGCGCTTGGGGTTATTATGGCAGGAGGATCATTAGGTATTTTGATTCCGCCGAGTATTCCGATGATCATGTTTGCTGCAGCCACGCAAAACTCAGTAGGGAGAATGTTTTTAGCCGCCATGATCCCTGCATTGATAACCATAGTGTTAATTATTAGTTATGTGGTCATCACCTGTAAAATGAACCCTGAAAAAGCCCCCTTGGATGCGGAAAATGATATTCAGGTGCCAAAAGGTTATGAACTGTTTAAAACAATTCGTGATGGTTTCTCTTCATTCCTATTAATTGTTGCCGTGCTGGGCAGCATTATCATGGGGATTGCGACACCAACAGAGTCGGGCGCGATTGGTGTGGTTGGGGCAATCATCCTCTCCATTTTATTTAAACGTTTTAAACCCGCCATTATGATGAAGGCCGGTCTGCAAACGTCGATCTTAGTTAGTGTTGCAATGTGGATAATTTTAGGCGCCTCCGTATTTAGTAATTTCCATCTATTAATGGGCGTGCAAAGTATGGTAGCCGGTTTTGCTACTAACTTAGATGTGCCACCTATTGTCGTGATAATTATGTTCCAGGTTAT
>DATCZZ010000105.1:0-2498 GCA_036525635.1 Psychromonas sp.
GCCCATCAGAGCTAACTGCCCCCCCCTTTTTATGTTAGGCAGCACACTTTGCAGACAGTAGCCCAAGGCAATTAAATTGGTAGTAATGACGCGCGCAAAGAGATCACCATCAAAATGTTTGACATCATCGATATATTCACAACTGCCCGCATTTAAAATAACAACATCCAGTTCCGGCAGTGCAGCCAATGCCTGCTGAACCTGCTGTTTATCGCTGATATCAAATGACAAGGTGGAGATGTTTTCCAACCGGGCAATTTCATCCAACACCTGCTGGTTACGGCCGCAGGCGATAACTTCATAACCCTGTTTTTGATATAGGTTACACAGCGCTTTACCAATTCCGGAAGTTGCGCCGGTGATCAGGATACGTTTCATGATGCAATCCGCTTTTTAACAGTGCGAATCACCCCGCCTAGCAGGGGTAAATGCTCATAGAGCATCTGCCCCATATCGACAAAATCTCTGTGGTAATAAATTTTTTCCTCAAATTTCAAGTGCGAACAACCATTGACGAGGATAGGCTTGGCTTTATTAATTTGCGGATGGGCATACTCCATTGTCCAAAGGATACAGGCTTTCCCCTCCTCCTGAATCACCTCTTCAATGGTAAAATCGCACAAAAGCAGATTGGCATAAAGATGGGAGAAATAATCGCTTAACTGCTCTAAGCCCTGCAGATTGTGCAGCGCGTCAATAAAATTGATATCGTCACTGTAGATCAGCTCCAACAGGCTGAGATTATCCTTACCTAACCCTTTATATATACGACAAAATTGATCGATCAGTGCAGCGGCCATATTTAACCCTTTTTCAATACTGCATATCTGTCCAATGCAGTTAACCTTGCTTGTTTATGCTCAACGATTGCGTTTACCGGCAGGTGAATCTTTTTGTTATCAAATTCAATGAGCTCATGGACATAGTTACGAATGAACAATCCCTTTGGATCAAACTTTTGACTTTGGATAATAGGATTAAAAATTCTGAAATAGGGTTGCGCGTCACAGCCTGTGCTCGCGGCCCATTGCCAGCCGCCATTATTGGAAGCCAAATCACCGTCGATCAGGTGTGCCATAAAATAAGCCTCCCCCCAGCGCCAGTCGATAAGCAGATGCTTAGTTAAAAAACTGGCTGTCACCATCCTTAAGCGGTTGTGCATCCAGCCCGTTTCATTTAATTGGCGCATAGCCGCATCGACCAGCCCATAACCCGTCCGCCCCTCACACCAGGCTCTGAAATGATCCGGGTTATTACTCCAGTCAATATTATCTGCCAATTTGTTGAAATTTTTACCTTTACATAGTTCAGGATTAAGTATCATCAAATGGCGATAAAATTCTCGCCAGACAATTTCATTTATCCAGCTAAAAGGACCGGACTCTTGCGCATCCAATGCATAGGGAAATGCAGCCAATACTGCATTGAGACACTGCTTTGCACTGATCACGCCAAGGCTCAAATAAGCTGAAAGTTGTGATGTGCCATCTAGGGAGGGGATATCGCGGTTATGATGATAATCTTCTATATCCTGCAGAATAAAATGCAGTAAACGGTGCTGCGCCGCTATTTCACCTGCCGGCCAGGCTTTACTGGATTTTTTGCCGTAGTTCACCACTATCTCTTCAGCACAAGGTGGATTTAAAGAGGTCAATTGCGCAGCGGGTTTAGGCAGAGGTCTGATATTGCTCTGTTTAACTTTTGTCATCCAGGCATTTCTAAAAGCGCTGAATACTTTATACATCTCACCCTGTTTGGTAAGCACACTGCCGGCTTGCAAAATACAATCACATTGATAAAGCCGTAAAGGTAAACCTGCTTTGACAACCGCCTGGTCACGCTCTTTTTCGTTAATTTCCGGTTCGGCATTGGCATGAATAGCCTGTATATGAAAGGCTTTTTGCAGTGCAGCAAGTCGCGTTGGGATATGCGCAAAATCAGCTACCTCTTCGATTAACAAAACAATACCTAAGCAGGCTAATTGTGCGGCTAAACTTTTTAAGTTTTGTTCAATAAAATCAGCCTGAATGGGCGCTAGACCATGCGCTTTCCATTGCCTGGGGGTGACAAAATAAACGGCGCAGACGGGACCTTTTAAGGATGCGTAATATAAGGCAGCATTGTCAGAAATGCGTAAATCCCTACGAAACCAAACTAACTGCATAGTTGTCCTCCATTACAAAAAACACCTTGTTTTAATGGGCATAGCGTAATTTCAATTCAGCCGGATGAGGGTGCAGGTAGACCTGCTGCTGCAGATAAGGATCCGGATAGATAGTGAGATAATGGGTAATCAGGGTAATAGGCGCCATTAACGGCAATAACCCCTGACGATATTTATCAATATTATCGGCTAAATCGACACGCTGCCCACTGCTTAATACGCGCTTAAAATAGCCCTGCAGATGCGCTAAAGTATTACTGTGGCTTTTACGGTTTGGCAGGGTTTTAAGGGTTGCCATAAACCCTTCTATATATTCTTTGGCGATCACATCTAC
>DATCZZ010000106.1:0-9451 GCA_036525635.1 Psychromonas sp.
ATCTAAAAAAACGCCCGATAGGACCGCGCGGACAAACTACCTTAGATAAATTGATGCCGCATATGATTGAGCTTATCTGTCTCTATAGTGATCCCGTTGAGTTGCTCAATAGACTTAACGAGTTGTTATTGGCAATACTCAGCCGCACTGCATATTTAGAATTATTAAATGAGAATGAAGGTGCTTTAAAACAGCTGTTAAAGTTATGCAATGCCAGCGCGAGAGTCGCTTCACAACTGGCCCGCTATCCCCTTTTACTGGATGAACTATTGGATCCTCAGCAACTTTACAGCCCAACCGAATTGTGTGATTACAAACCCGAGTTACAGCAGTTTATGTTACGTATCCCCGAGGACGATATGGAACAACAGATGGAGGCCTTGCGCCAGTTTAAACAAATTCAATTCCTCTATATTGCAGCAGCAGACATTGAAGGCTCGATTAAATTACCCGAGGTCAGTGATCACCTGACTTATTTGAGTGAAGCGATACTCGATTACGTGGTGCAAATTTCCTGGTTGCAGCTGGTTGAAAAATATGGTCTGCCGAGTAATGTTGTTGATTCGGATCGTAAAGGCTTTGCCGTGATTGCTTACGGTAAAATGGGCGGAGTAGAGTTAGGTTATGGTTCTGACCTGGATCTGGTGTTTTTACACGATACTGACATTCAGGGGGAAACAAACGGTGCGCGCAAAATAGATAATCGGCTTTTTTATTTTCGTTTGGCGCAACGGATCATTCATATCGTCAATACACGGACCAATTCCGGAATTTTGTATGAGATAGATATGCGCCTGCGCCCATCGGGCGATTCCGGTGTTTTGGTTTCAAGTGTTGCAAGTTACAAAAAATATTTACAAAATGATGCGTGGACATGGGAGCATCAGGCATTGGTGCGTGCCCGGGCCGTTTTCTTCGATGAACAGATATTAGCGGAATTTAACGATGCCAGGGAAAGTGCACTAACACAAGCTCGAAATAATACCAGCCTGGCTACCGATGTTATGGAGATGCGCAGCAGGATGCGTAAGCATTTGAATCGTGCCAAAGAGGGGGAGTTTGATTTAAAACAGTCCCCCGGCGGTATGGTTGATATCGAGTTCCTTGCTCAATATTTAGTCTTGGCATATGCCTGTCGCTGCGATCGAGAGCTGTGCAAGTGGTCTGATAATTTACGTATTTTTGAAACCTGCCAGAGGTTGGGCTTATTAACAGAGGAGGAGGAAAAAGCCTTAACGGGGGCATATTGCGCTCTGCGCGACGAAGCGCACCGCTTAACCCTGAATAAAAAAATGCGCATTATTAGTGGCGATCAATTTGCTCAGGAAAGAAAGAATATCATAAAAATATGGAATAAATTCTTAGGCTGATCCTGACTTGCTAGTGGAGCTTGTTTTACCCTTAACAGGAGCAAACTGCAACGTAAAACAGTTTCAATCCCGACCAGAGGGAAGCTTGAGGCTGTTTTACGTTGTTGATAAGGGGTTGAAAATTAGCTGTTATTTATTATACAGTGAGGCTTCACCTGGCGGGCGAGTTTTAAAGCGGCGGTGCAGCCACATATATTGCTGATCGCATTCTAAAACCATTTTTTCAATCTGCTGATTGGTTATTCGGGCGTCAGCCTCAAGGTCTTTGCTCGGGAAATTTTCAATTTTCGGATAAAATATTAATTCATAACCTTGCAGGCCGGGCAAACGCTTTAAGAATACAGGGATAACACAGCTGCTGCTTAAGCGCGCGAGGGTACTGGTGCCTGATATTGTATTGGCATGCTGCACCGCAAAAAAAGGAGCAAAGACGCTGCTTTTATGACGTCCGTAATCGTGATCCGGGGCATACCATAAAGGTCCTCCCGCTTTTAATGTCCGCAACATACCTTTAATGTCACTACGATCCAGCATCGCTTTATTTTCGCGCATTCTTCCCCAATAAAACCAGTAATCTAAAACGGGATTACGGTGTTTGCGGTAAACAGCTGTAGAAGGAATTAATAACCCCGCGGCACGGCCTGCCATCTCTATAGTGAGAAAGTGTGCCCCTAAAAAAATAATAGGTTGCTTGTCTTCCCTGGCCTGTTCAATATTCTCCAGGCCGGTTATTTTTACTAATCTGCGGACACGCCAACTTGGCCAAAACCATGCCATGCCCATTTCTAAGATTGCAATACCTGCGTGTTCAAAGTTGAGCTGCACTTTTTCGGCGATCTCTTCTTTTTTTAATGTCGGGAAACATAACTCAATATTACGGTAGGCAATTTGATATCTGGATTTGGCAAAGTTAGCCGCAATCCGGCCGAGTAATCTACCTGAAGCCAGCAATACACCATAAGGTAATAAAGAACTTAAAAAAAGGGCTAAAATCCCTAACCATGTCAGCCAGTATTTGGGATGGCAGAAACTGAGTTTTAGTTTGTAAGGGCTCATAAGTGATTCACCGCAGAAAAGAGTAAAAATATTTTACCTAATTATCAGATAAATGCCTATTTTGCTGAAGGTTTTCTTTTGCCAGATACTTATTGTGTCTTGCCTGGGCAATAACTTGCAGCGTCTGCAATGAGACTTTAATGCTTTTTTGTTCGGGCAATATAAAGTAATGGATGGGTCGTTTGTAAGTCGTTAGTTTATCCTGCAGGTAACTCTTTAGTTGCGCCTGTTTAACCTCCCCATCTACCCAATCTATGAAAGCAGCCGGGCGCTCTCCAAAAACAGGATCTGTTACTGCAACGACGTGCGCCTGTTTAACGTATGCAAAATTTAACAATACTGACTCCAGCTCTTCAGCCTGGATATTTTCCCCTCCGGAGATTATTAAACGGTCTTTACGACCGGAAATGATCAACTGCCTGCCAATCAGCGAACCTGAATCTTTACTCGCAAACCATTGTCTCTCTGGTAGCCTGCCGGATCTTAAGTCACCGTTATAATAACCAACAAAGCGCATTTTTCCGCGTAGATAAATTTCATTATTAACGATTTTGACCTGCAGATCAGGTAACAGTTGTAATTTATTGCTGTTTGTCGAGGTGGCAACTTGAGAGCTCATTTCACTTAAACCATAACTTAAATGGTAAACAAAACCACGTTCCCGGGTTTCTGTTAATAACCTCTCCGAAAAGGTGCTGCCACCTAACAGCAGGTGCTTAAGAGGGAGTGTTTTTGCCTGGAAATCTGCTTTGCTTAATAAACGGTAAAGTTGCGTTGAAACCAGGGAAAGGTGGGTTACTTTCTCTCTCTTTAAGAGCGTGACGCCAAGTCTTTGACTGCTGAGCAGCAGCGTGGCGCCGGCAATCAAGGTGCGCATTACCGTTGCAATCCCACTGATATGAAACAGGGGTAATGACAATAAATATCTATCACCTGCCTGTAGCGCAATAACAGTTTGAGAAGCAAGGGCGCTGTAATAGTGGTTACTAAAACAATGCATCACCGCTTTCGGCTGACCACTGCTGCCGGATGTGAAAATAATATTAGATACTTTTTGGGCATCTATTTTGAGCGGCTCAGGGGCGATTATTTCCCCCTCGGCAATATCAAAATCTATTGCCAGGCTGGTTAAATCAGGATGCTTGCTCTTATCTGCAAGCCAGATAAAGGCACTGTTAAGTATTTTGATACGTTGTCCTATCTCCTGTTCGCTAAAACGGGGATTCAAGGGACAGAAAATGATCCCCATTCGGATGCAGGCGAGCTGCAATAAAACCAGATTGAGGGAGTTTTCCGAGATGCAGATCAGGCGATCCCCTGTTTGCAACTTTAAATTCAGAAGCTGCTTAGCGATCCCGTCGAGCGTGTTGTCTAACTGCTGGTAGCTTATTGCAATAGCACCTGCCTGTATCGCAATCGCATGCGCGTTTACTATTGTCTGATGGCGTACCGGACACACTTCTAATTGCTTGTCCATAGGCACTCCAACTCATTAACTTGTTGATCCAGCGGTCGTTTCATATCAACTGTTCCACTTTTAAAAAACTTTAACGTATCTAAGCCATAGGAGATAGCCACTTCCTTTGACCATTGTGAGGCAAGAAAAGCCAATTGCGTCAACCCTAATGGTGATTCAAATGAAGAGCTGATGCTGACCTGTAAATGCTGCTTTTTGGCAATTTCTATAAAATAATCTAGGCGTTCAAAGGAGCCTATGAGTGTTGGTTTGAGGATCAATGCCTTAAAACAGCTCTCATGCTGATATTGGAAGTGACTTTGCTGCAGGGTTTCATCCAAAGCAAGATGAATCGCATAATGTTTAGCCAGCTTGATATTATCAGTTGCACTGGCCGTCGGCTCTTCAATGAAATCAATGAGCTGATTATTAATGTTGGCAAAAAATAATGATGCTTGTGAAAAACGCCAGCCTTGATTGGCATCACAACGGATCAGCAGATTTTTATTAATGGCGCTTAAAGCGTTAAATAGGAGGATATCGTCCGTTACCTTTTGTCGGGCGACTTTCACTTTGATCCGTTGTGGATTATTTAATTGTCGGTACTGCTCGAGCACACTTTGGTTATCGCCCTGCAGTAACGGGATATTGGCGGGCTTGTTTAAACCCGTTGAAATGGGAATATTGTTTAAAATGCAATCCACTGCAAAATGCACACTGGGGTATAAATTAAGATCCTTAATATTTTTGTTTGCGTTTTTGTTTAACAGGTAATTAATGAGAACCTCTTTTATCTGCGCAAAAGCCTGTATTAAGGTTTCTTTACTAAAACCCGGCAGGGGGGCAATTTCGGCATAGTGAAACTGTCCGTTGACATTCTCTAACTGTAGGATCAGCCCCTCCCGGGCCGAAAGCTCAATGCCTTTAAATAACATCGGCTTGTGCAGGGACAGCAAGTAGGAAAATATTTTAGCCTGCTGAAATATTGGCTTGCGTAACTTTTTTGGCGTGTCGGGCATGTGAATTATTCTTGATAGTGCAGGGCGACGCGTGAGGTTAACTTGGTAACCAATTCATAAGCGATAGTGCCGATATGTTGTGCCACCTTTTCTGCGGGTAACCCATCCCCCCAGAGCGTGACATCATCACCCACTTTATCGTGATTATCTAAGCCCAAATCAACGGTGAGCATATCCATGGAAACACGGCCAACCACAGGTACTATGCGTCCATTAACCAGGACAGGTGTCCCCTGCGGGGCTAAACGCGGATAGCCATCACCATAACCGACAGCCACAACACCAAGTCGGGTAGCGTGCTGCGCTTTCCAATTGGCGCCATAACCGACACTTTCGCCAGCTTGATGGTCACGAATTGCAATCAGCTGTGATTTTAAGGTCATCACCGGACGTAATTGTAACTCTGCTGCGGACATGTTTTCAAATGGGGAGATACCATATAAGGCTATCCCCGGACGGATAATATCGAAATGGGCCTCAGGCCAGGCAAAAATGGCAGCTGAATTAGCCAATGAGTTTAAACCACTGCTCTCTGGAATGTGTTGTTTAAACAGCGTTATCTGCCGGGCGGTAATATTGTTATCAACTTCGTCAGCACAATGAAAATGGGTGATTAAATTAATCGGTTTCTGGACATTTCCGCTGTCGTTTAACATCTTATAAACCTTATCAAACTGCTCGGGATGAAAACCTAAACGGTGCATGCCGGTATCCAGTTTCAGCCAAATTTGCAGAGGTTTATGAAGTTTTGCCTGGAGCACTGCATCAACCTGCTCCTGTGAATGCACCACGCACTGTAACTCTTTTTCGGTTAGTGTTGCCAGATCGCTCTGGTTAAAAAAACCTTCCAGTAAAACAATGGGTTTGTTAATACCGGCAGCACGTAATTTTAAGGCTTCATTGAGCCTGGCCACACCAAAAGCATGCACATTTTTTAATGATTGCGCGACTTTTACCATGCCATGACCATAAGCATCCGCTTTAATGACCGCCAGTACTTTACTGTTGGGAGCGGTTTTCTGTAATACCTGTAGGTTGTGCTGTAGTGCCTTTAAGTTGATAACTGCGCGTGTGGTATCCATTATTAAACTCTATTTATTATAATATTCATTGGTTTTATTGCTGGTTTATTCTTCACCATGATAAGCAGCGCCGGTATATTCATCAAATCTTGAGTAACGCCCCTGGAAGGTCAAGCGTACTTTTCCGATCGGGCCGTTACGCTGTTTACCGATAATAATTTCGGCGATACCTTTATGCTCACTCTCTTCGTTATACACTTCATCACGATAGATGAACATAATTAAATCGGCATCCTGCTCTATCGCGCCTGACTCACGCAGGTCGGAGTTAATCGGACGTTTATCGGCACGCTGCTCAAGGCCACGGTTAAGCTGCGAAAGGGCAATTACCGGACAGCGCAGCTCTTTAGCCAAGGCTTTTAATGAGCGTGAAATTTCCGATATTTCCAAGGTGCGGTTTTCGCTTAATGAAGGAACGCGCATCAGCTGCAGGTAATCGACCATGATCAGACTGATCCCGTCATGATCTCTGGCGATACGACGGGCACGGGAGCGTAATTCCGTCGGCGTCAGGCCGGAACTGTCATCAATAAACATATTACCTTTCTGCAGTAAAATGGACATGGTCGATGACAGGGAGGCCCAATCGTTTTCATCAAGCTGTCCAGTCCGTATTTTTCCCTGATCAATGCGTCCGAGCGAGGCTAGCATCCTGTTCATTATCTGATCTGCAGGCATCTCCAATGAGAAAATAACTGTTGGTTTGTCAGCATTCAACGCAGCATGTTCAGCAAGGTTCATGGCAAAGGTCGTTTTACCCATGGAGGGACGCGCGGCAACAATGATCAAATCGCCCGCCTGGAAACCTGTGGTCATCTGGTCCAGATCATTATAACCGGAAGATAAACCGGTAATACCATCACGCGGGTTTTTACATAAATCATCTATTTTTGCTACTGTCTCCTTTAAAATATCTTTAATTGCCTGCGGACCTTCACTTTTGTTGCTGCGTGATTCAGCTATTTGGAATACTTTAGTCTCTGCAAAATCAAGTAATTCGTTGCTATCCCGGCCTTCCGTATCATAACCCGCTTCAGCGATTTCGTTGGCAACGCCAATTAACTCACGAACAATGGCTCGCTCCCGGACGATATCGGAGTAGTTGTTAATGTTGGCCGCACTGGGAGTGTTCTGCAGAAGCTCTGCAAGATAGGCAATGCCGCCAATCCCTTCTAATTCTTTTTTATTTTCAAGGTGTTCAGAAAGGGTTACTAAATCAACAGGTATATCTTCGCTGCTTAGCAGCTCAATCGTCGCAAAAATTTGACGATGTGCGCGGTGATAAAAATCCCGTTCAACAACCCGCTCTGCAACATCATTCCAGGCTTCATTATTAAGTAATAATCCGCCAATGATCGCCTGCTCTGCCTCAAATGAATGCGGAACGGTTTTAATTGGCGAATTAATTTTAGGTTTCTGCGGCGAAAAAGGAGGTTTACCTGCCATTTTAAATCCTTAACTGAAAATAATAGTTATTAGAAAGAGAAACTTAATGCTGTTTATTAAAGGCAAAATAGGGACTTTGGGGAATGATAAAACCCGAAAGCGATCTCCTGGGTTATAAAAAGAGGATTTCAAACCAGATATAAGCTGTTAAACCCAGTGTCAAAAATACAGCTGCCGAGCCCATATCTTTAGCTCTGCCTGCAAGTTCGTGGTGTTCACTGCCGATGCGATCGACAACCGCCTCAATGGCTGAATTGATAACTTCTACGATCATAACCAATAACAGCGATGCAATTAATAAAATCCGTTCGATCTGCGATACCTCTAAAAAACATGCGATTGGCATTAAAATAACCGCTAATAACAGTTCCTGACGAAATGCGGCTTCATGTTGGAAAGCGCTTTTTAAGCCTTGTAACGAATAACCCATTGCTAAAATGATACGTTTTAGCCCTGTATTTTTTTGCATCTAGTGATAAACCTGTAAGTTGTTTTATTTGCCCCTACTTTAGCAAAATGTAGTGATAAGGTCACTTGCTCATTAATCGCTAACAGCATGAATTTTTCGCTGGCTGCTATTTCCTGCAGATAAACGGATTAATCGGCGCTTATCGCGTAGTTGTATTTTCTGCCGTTATTTGCGGTACTTTTTTATGCTACTATCAAAGAATTTGTTTGCTATCAAAATAAGGTATCTCTGTGCTCAGTAAAGGCTCTATTTTTCATCGTGTTATCAATAAGTATTGGGTGATCAGCCATTATGTGCCGCTAAAGCCGAGTGCTGAATTGCAGCTTGATTTAAGCCGCCCTATTATTTATGTGGTTGCGCAGAACAGTGCAAGTGACCTGCTCGGATTACAAGCCTGTTGTTTGCAGGCGGGATTACCGGATCCCTATTCCCCAATCAGAGTGGGAGGAGAAACGTTAAGCGCCACCATTTTTATTCACGACAGCTCCCTATTTACGCAGCAGGATAGTCAAGCGCAATTACAGGATGCGCCTTATTTAGGCAAATATCAGCAGTTATTGGATTTACACCGCAGCAATCCGGGTTTAGATATACAGTTACTGCCCGTCACTTTTTACTGGGGCAGAAATCCAGGTAAACAGGGGAAAACATCCCGTTTTGATCTGGTTGAGCAAGGTCAGGTCGGATCGCTACATAAAGCATGCATTGTCCTGAAAAACGGTAAAGATCATCTGATCCGCTTTAACAAACCCATCTCCATTGCCGCGCTGATGCAACGCAAGGCTAAGCAGAAAAATAGCAAAGATCAGCAGTTGGCGCATAACCTTGCTAAGGTTGCAATGAGCTATTTTGGCAAGCAAAAACGTCATAGTATCGGCCCTAAACTGCCCAATCGCAGGCAGATGATTAGCGCAGTTTTACAGCAACCCTCGCTGCGAAAAATCATCAGCGCTACAGCTGAAAGTGAGCAGCTTACTGAGCAGCAGGTTGAGCAGGAGTGCCGTACTTATCTACTGGAGATCAGCGCGAACTTTTCCTATCCATTTTTGCGTGTTTTCCGCTTTATTTTAAAATGGGTCTGGCATTATATCTACCAGGGGATTGAGGTTCACCATGCACAGACCGTTCGCCATGTGAATCAAAGCGGGGCAGAAATTATCTATATGCCATGCCACCGCAGCCACATGGATTATCTCTTACTTTCATACCTGTTATTCGAGCAGGGATTAATGCCCCCGCATGTTGCGGCAGGAGTAAATCTTAACTTTTTTCCGGCAGGTCCGGTTTTTAGGCGTTCTGGCGGTTTCTTTTTACGCCGAACCTTTAAAGGTTCGCCACTTTATACAGCTGTTTTTAACGCCTATTTTTCGCTGTTATTCAAACAAGGTTATCCCATTGAATTTTTCAGCGAAGGAGGACGCAGCCGCTCGGGGCGTTTATTACCCCCAAAAACCGGATTGCTGGCAACGTCACTGCAGACCTACCTGAATCAACCTGAACGCAATGTGGTGATCGTGCCGGTATACATAGGCTATGATCATATTATGGAAGTG
>DATCZZ010000107.1:0-4954 GCA_036525635.1 Psychromonas sp.
GGTTCAACCACGGAAGCAACTAGGATATCTTCACCTAACAGGTAGTCATCTGATTCTTCAAATGTGCGTAGATCCTCTTCATGGTCAAGAAAAGTAGGACGCAAAATCGGCTGATCATCAGCATGGGCTTTCCATAACAGATCATACAGGTAAGGCATAAGCTGGTAACGAAGCTTCATGGCATCGCGGATCATTGGCGTCACTTCAGGGTACATCCAAGGCTCATTCACTGTGGCATCATCGTTCCATGAATGGATGGTAAAGCGCGGGTGCATCACCCCATTTTGTACCCAGCGAACAAAAAGCTCCGGCTCAGGGCGCAGGCCAGAAAAGCCACCAACATCATGCCCGACATTATAAATACCCGATAAACTCATGCCCAAGCCCATACGAATGTTATAACGCAGGGTATTCCAGTTGGTTCTATTATCACCGGTCCAGGTTTGCACATAGCGGTTCATGCCCGGGCATCCTGAGCGCGAAATCAGGTAGGGGCGTAACTTCGGCTGAAATTCTGTCTGTGCTTCAAAGGAAGCGCGCATCATTAACAATGGTTGTAATGGACGGATCAGGCGGATTGGAATGTTTTGACCAAAACCATGACAGCGCGCATCGGCATCCCATACTTCATATTCGTTGTTATCATTCCAGGTAGAATCAATGCCTTTTTCTAACAGCTGCTCGGTGACATTTTTTTTCCACCAGTTGATGGTTGCGGGGTTAGTGAAATCAAGATGCGATCCTTCATCATCCCAGAATAGCGAACGCTCGGGTAGATCATTTTCCGAATCTTGAACAAATAACCCCTGCTCTTCAACGCTTTGATATTTTGGATGATCCTGCAGTAAACAAGGTTTGATATTGGCGGCAAGGCGGATCCCTGCCTGATGGAAACTCTCGCTCATCTGCTCAGGATTGGGTACTTTGTCATGGTTCCAATTGAACACATAACGTTTGTCGCCAATTGAGGTGTAGCCCGATGAAAGCTGGAAGGAGTCACAGGGCATCTCATGTTGTTTACACAGCTCAACAAACTTTAATAACTGCTCTTGGGCATTGGGTGCATCGGTATAACTCATGGTCGAGCCGCTATAACCCAAACTCCATTTTGGACCAAAAATTGTTCCTCCAGTAAGCTGCGTGTAACGGCGAGTCACATCAATCACCTTGGGACCGTAAATCATATAATAATCTAAGTCACCGTCTTCAGCGCGGTAGCTGCGATAGGGAAGATGGTAGTTGTCCAGCTCATTGCCCAGATCAAACCAGCAGCTTGCAAGATTGTCATAAAAAAGGCCATAACTGATACCAGCATGACGAGTGATATAAAAGGGGATATGTTTATAAAGCGGATCCGTGGTTTCTGCGTTATAGCCCATCGCATCGAGATTACGCATTTCAAAACGGCGACCATAACGATTCAAGTTACCGCTTTTTTCGCCCAGACCAAAATACTGATCATCTTGGTTTCGTGACATGAAATGGCTTACACCACTCTCTTTAACGCCTAGCATATAAGCGCCGGTTTTGCGATCTGAGGCAAGCAGCTGCCACTCTCCTGCAACCTTATGTTGCCATTCAATCCACAGAGGATCATGGAGTGTCAGTCTTAATAGTTCACTTTCAATCTGCAGTGTATTGCCATTTTCAATGAGCTTATACTGTGGCAGAGAGAAGCCCTCGGTGGAGAGTCTGTCACGGCCTTGCCAATCCACATCTTGCTGGTTGGGGGCGATCGACCAGGTGCGATTTAAGCGTAGTTCACCCTGTTTTTTGACTAATACGCGGATCATATCTTTTTCTAAGACAAAAATGTGCAGGATATGGCGGCCATCACATTCAATATCAATACGATTGTCCTGTTGCCCAATCAGACGCCATTTTTTAATGCATTTCATAAGTAAATTTCCTTGGTTAACTAGGCAGGAAGCAATGACTTCCTGCCGATGTCAGAGAGTTATGTTAGTAGCCCAGTAAAGTTTGTGGCAGTATCAGACTGATTTGCGGGATAAAGGTGACCAGCATTAATCCCAACACCAGTACTGCGTAAAAAGGTAATAACGGCTTAATAACGCTGTTAATTCTAACTTTGGCAACGGAGCAACCAATAAACAGCGCGCTGCCTACGGGAGGTGTACATATGCCGATGCATAAATTAAAGGTCATCATGATGCCGAAATGCACCGGATCCATTCCGAGGTCCATGGCAATAGGTAGGAAAATAGGGGTAAAAATTAATAACGCAGGTGTCATATCCATAAACACCCCAACTACTAATAAGATGATATTAATCATCAATAAAATAATGATCGGGTTTTCAGAAACCGCGAGCAATGCATCACTGATCATGTAAGGAATATCGGCATTTGCCATCGCCCACGACATGCCCATTGAGGCGCCAATCAGTAACATAACAATCGAGGTTGTCATGACCGATTCTAATATAATGCCGGGTAGCTGCTTTATTGATACTTCGCGATAAAAAACAAGAGCGAGAATTAAGGTATACACTACCGCAATGGCAGAAGCTTCTGTTGCGGTGAAGATACCAGCAATAATGCCGCCCATAATGACAATAATCAGGCCCAGGCTAGGCAATGCATCTAAGGTTTTACGTATCGCTTCAGCTTTCGTTGCGCGTGGAGAGAGTGGATAACCGCGTTTTTTAGCAATAAAACCGGCAACGAACATCAGACCCAACCCCATAATTAAGCCCGGGATATAACCGGCCAAAAACAGCGCGGCAATGGAGGTTCCGCCCGATATTAACGAGTACACGATAAAAGTATTGCTTGGCGGAATAAGCAGGCCTGTCGGGCATGAGCTTATATTGACAGCCGCTGAATAAGCAGGATCATAGCCCTCTTTTTTCTGCAAGGGTGACATAGTGCCGCCCACCGCCGCTGCAGAGGCCACAGCAGAGCCTGAAATGGCACCGAACATCATATTGGCGATCACATTAACGTGGGCAAGTGAGCCAGGCAAGCGTCCACCAAGTATTTTGGCAAATTCGATTAGACGCATGGCAATGCCGCCCTGGTTCATAATGTTACCCGCTAAAATGAAAAAGGGGATAGCCAGCAGTGCAAAGCTGTCGAGGCCAGATGCCATTTTCTGTGAAATAACCATGATCGCAGCGTCGAAGGGCAGTGCCAGCATGATGGTTAATAATGAAGCGACACCAATCGCAAAAGAGATAGGCGCCCCCAATCCTAAAAAGGTAAAAAAGCTACCAAATAAAACAATAATAACTAACCAATCCATAAGATTATCCTTTACTAATAATAAGTTGTTGAGCCATTAATCGGCTGTTGGAGTATGAGTGCCTGTTTTGAATTGCACGCTATTATCGACAAAATCTCTGATCAAATAGATCGTCATGAAAATGCCGCCAAGCGGAATCGCAGCGTAGACAAAGCCCATTTCAATGCCGAGGGTTGGTGAAATCTGTCCATTGCTTAATGTGTCCAGCATTAACTTGCCACCACCATAGATCATGATCACTAATGTGAAAAAGATACTAATCAGGTCGATAAGCAGCTGTACTACGGCTTGTTTGCGTGGCTTATTTTCCAATGACATGAGCAACAGATCGATTGCTAAGTGGCGCTTCTGTCCGAGTGTGTATGCTGCGCCCATCAGGCCAACCCAGATAAAAAGAAAGCGCGCCACTTCATCGGTTACGGTGCTTGGTGCATTCAGTACGTAACGCGAAAAAACCTGCCAAACCACACAAATAACTAAAAAGCTACTCAGTGAGACACAAAAAAATGACAGTATTCGGTCCAATTTATTTATAAATAGGTTCATATATTCCTCTTTTAGAGTTGGCCGTAACGGCAGTGATGATTAGCTAACAAGTGCTTCATTTTTACTAATAGCAGAATTATACTCAACTAAATTGGTTAACCAGTGAGCTGGATCACATAAAATTGGTTGGACCGCTTTGCGGGAATATTTTTGTGACAGTGGTCAACCAATTGCGCTTTTGTTGTTGACCAATATTGCAAATAGGGGGAGATTGGCAGGGCAAGAAACGATGCATACAGAATTACAACATAATTAACATAAAGGATAAAGGGAGCAATTCCAAGCCGATGGCTCAGTCTTTATCCACCGTCAATAATATGGAGCGTGTTTAATGTTTGGTAAAAAAAGAGTAATCGCAACCACAATCTCCTGCGCACTAGCTGCAGGACTATCATTTTCAGCCGTTGCCGCAACAACGTTAAAAATTAGTCATAATCAGGATAGAAATCATCCTGTTCATAAGTCAATGCAGTTTATGGCGGATGAGGTGAAGCAATTAACCAATGGTGAAGTCAAAATCCGTATCTATCCTAACGGTCAGCTGGGTACGCAACGCGAATCAATGGAGCTGTTACAAAGTGGCGCGCTGGATATGGCAAAATCCAATGCCAGCGAAATGGAGTCTTTCGAACCTGCCTACGGTGCTTTTAATATTCCTTATATTTTTCATGACCGTGACCACTACTACCGTGTTCTGACAAGTGACGTTGGTGAAAAAATTCTTGCTGCCTCGCATGATAAAGGTTTTGTCGGTTTGACCTACTACGATGGTGGAGCACGCAGTTTTTATGCAAATAAAGCGATAATGTCGCCTGCTGACTTAAAAGGGATGAAAATTCGTGTCCAGCCAAGCCCGGCTGCGGTCAATATGATTAAACTGATGGGCGGCTCGGCAACGCCATTGTCTTATGGCGAGCTATATACAGCACTGCAACAAGGTGTGGTTGACGGCGCGGAAAATAATCCTACCGCATTGACCAACTCACGTCATGGTGAAGTGGCCAAATTTTACAGCGAAGACGAGCATACCATGATTCCGGATGTGTTGCTTATCAGTGCGAAAGTTTGGGATAAACTGCCTGCCGATCAACAGCAAGCAATGAAAAAAGCAGCATATGACTCGATGATGTACCACAAAACATTG
>DATCZZ010000108.1:0-2784 GCA_036525635.1 Psychromonas sp.
ATGGCAATGCACAGAGATAATTGCTTTATCAATATTCGGGACGCGATTAAACAGGGTTTTGATGATACCACCAAACTCACTCGGGTAGGTATAACCTACGGTATCCGGGATATTAATGGTTGTTGCACCGGCTTTAATTGCCTCCTCAACCATGCGGCATAAATTATCGATTGGAGTACGGCCGGCATCCTCACAGGAAAACTCAACATCATCGGTATAGTTACGCGCATGTTTTACGGCATTGACACCCATCTCTAATACCGCGTCAAAGGAGCGTTTTAATTTGCTTTCAACGTGTATCGTTGAAGTCGAAATAAAAGTATGAATACGGAAAGCATCCGCCACTTTTAATGCTTGCCCCGCAGCATCAATATCTTTTGCCAATGCTCGGGATAAAGCGCAAACCCTGCTATTTTTAATTTCACCGGCAATGGTTTTTACTGACTCGAAATCACCCGGTGATGAGATAGGAAAACCCACTTCCATCACATCAACACCCAAACGTTCAAGGGCAAATGCGATCTGTAATTTTTCTTTTACCGTAAGGCTCGCGCTTAACGCTTGTTCGCCATCGCGTAATGTTGTATCGAAAATAATAACTTGATCTGACATGAGAAGTCCCTCTATTTGCTATTTCAGGTAATTTAGGTATAAAAAAACCCGTGCATGGCACGGGTTCTTGGTTTTTTAACTGATATTATTCAGATAACCGCCACCCGTACGCATATTGCATAAGGAGTAAAGGTAGCAGGGGAGAACAAAAAGGCCGCATCAGTTAATCTCAAAAAATTAGTTTATGACTCTTAGTAGACAAATAAATACTCTTTTTTATCATATTCGTCAAGCAGTTCTTAACAATAAGTTTACAAATAGCAGACTGGGTTTTATTTGAGCAGGGAAAAGCATAAGATAAAGAACATCTTCTGTAACAGCAAAGGTAAAAAATGTCTGACTACAAAAAACCGAATGAACAAACGTTACGCGCACAATTAACTGATATTCAGTATCGCGTGACCCAGGAGGAAGCCACTGAGCCTCCTTTTAACAATCCCTATTGGGATAATCAGGCTGCCGGTATTTATGTTGATATCGTCTCAGGAGAACCGCTATTTAGTTCTTTAGATAAATATGATGCCCATTGCGGGTGGCCAAGTTTTACCCAACCACTGGCGCAAACAGAGCTTGTAGAAAAAATTGACACAAAACTATTTTCCGCACGAACAGAAGTGCGCAGTCCCGTTGCGGACTCACATTTAGGGCATGTGTTTGAAGATGGCCCTGCGCCGGGTGGATTACGTTATTGTATCAATTCTGCGTCTCTGCGTTTTGTTGCGCTTGAGGAGATGGCCGAACAGGGGTATCAATCTTTACTTTATCTTTTTGATAAATAAAGTTACTGCAGTAACAGCCTTTAAGTTGCGCTTAGGTAATCGGGTAACACATCAATAATAATGTCTGTTTGCGGTTGTAACGTGCAAACAGTTTACTGATCACCCCGGGCACTGCCTTAGCTTGTACAGGTAGAAATCCAAGCTGCAGGTAAAACGTAGCAAGATGTTTATAAGGAAAGCAATAAACCGAACTGGTTTGTTGTCTCAGTATTTGTTTGATCAGGTATGAGGCATAGCCTTTACCGCGAATCTGCGGAGCACTGGCGACACCGGTTAACAACAACTGCTTCCCTATAACTTTTAACTTGGCGCTGCAAAGAATGCTTTTGTCCTGCAAAACAAATACCGATTCATCTTTGCTGGCTGTGCCTTTTTTATAAACCTGTTTATAAAATTGATTGACCAGCGGATAGCGTTGCTTATCCAGTGCGACAAATTTGATATTTTCAGCAAACATCAGACCTCCAACTGTCGTCAGCAGTATTGTTTGAACGGGGATAATACCATTCCGCTTAATTAAATGGTCAAAATTTGCGTAGGAAAAAAAATGAAGGGAAACAACGATCTTATCATTAATTTTAACCTGCAGGGTTGATCGGATAGTTATGCGCAATGGTATAAGGTAAACTGAGTAGCTGAATAGTTGACACCTCGAATACTGGAACAATAATGATCGAAACTAACTGCTCTCTCAAGGCTTTTAATACATTTTCTATCGAAGCGAAAGCACAAACATTATTTCATTTTACGAATAT
Source organism: Psychromonas sp. (assembly GCA_036525635.1). Taxonomy (GTDB): domain Bacteria; phylum Pseudomonadota; class Gammaproteobacteria; order Enterobacterales; family Psychromonadaceae; genus Psychromonas. Next base: position 2,147 of record DATCZZ010000108.1, read on the forward strand.
CAGTCAGATCACCGAACTGTTGGCGCTGGTGAAAAGTACACGCGCGCAAAATGAGCCTGTCCTTATTTTAGGCGGCGGCAGCAATATATTGTTCTGTGAAGATTTCTCAGGCTTGGTGATCAAGGTTGATTTGTCCGGTGTAGAGATAATCGAATCTGAAGATTATTATATGTTAGAGGTTGCTGCAGGTGAAAATTGGCATCAGCTGGTGGCTGATACTATCGATAAAGGCATTAATGGACTGGAAAATTTAGCCCTGATTCCGGGTGTGGTCGGTGCTGCGCCGGTACAGAATATCGGGGCTTATGGCACTGAGTTTAAGGATTTTTGTGAGTCGGTTGAATACATTGATTTGAACTCAGGGGAGTTGTTTTCTCTGACTGCAGAGGAGTGTTTATTTGCCTATCGTGACAGTATTTTCAAAAGAGCCGAGATGTGCAATGCCTTGATCACCAAAGTCACTCTGAAATTAAGCAAAGAGTGGCGAGCGCATAATCAATATGGCCAGCTGCAAAACTTGGCGGGCAGTGAGCAACAGCTCAGTGCGCAACAGATTTTTGCATCTGTCTGTCAGATTCGCAGTGAAAAATTACCCGATCCCGATGAATTGGGTAATGCCGGCAGTTTCTTTAAAAACC
>DATCZZ010000109.1:0-2217 GCA_036525635.1 Psychromonas sp.
ACCTCCTGAACGGGCATTGGAGCGAGCTTCAAAGTAAGTTGATAATGCGTCACCCATACCAGATACCAGTAATCTCACCGGTGCACCGGCGATAATTTTACTGTCCATAATAACCATATTAGGGTTACGCGGGATCATCAGGTATTCGCTAAATTCACCGGCAGGTGTGTAGATAACGGCAAGCGCACTGGTTGGTGCATCGGTTGATGCAATCGTTGGTACGACAACCACAGGAATATTACGATAAAAAGCAATCGATTTAGCGGTATCTAATGTTTTACCGCCACCGATACCGATGATCACTTGCGATTCATTGGCTTCTGCGATTGCAATTAAGCGCTCGATTTCCGGACGGCTACACTCGCCATTAAATTTTTCTAATACTAATTGCCCTTCAGCCTGGGCGAAACTTTCCGTTACTTGCGCGCCAACTAAACCTGTCACAAAATCATCGGCAATCACCAAGGCTTTTTGCCCAAGCGGTTTTACATATTCGCCGATGTTATTAATCGCATTTTCACCCTGAACGTACTTGCTAGGAGAAATAATGATTTTATCCATGGTGCTTTTCCTTATAAAAATAGACTTAGATCAGTTTGATCTGTAGAGCAACTCCGTTCATTTTTTGCTAAGGGAGTTGCGACTAATTAAAACAATTTCTTATTTAAAAATTTCGAATACTTTTTCTATTGCTACCGCGCCGGGATCTTTAACACCTTCCAGATTGTCACTGTGCAGATAGGATGAACGCCCAGCTTTGGCTTCTAGCATCTGTGCGGTGCTTTCTGCGCCAGCTTTTGCGGCCTGGGCAGCAGCTGTAATATCAGCATCTCTTAATGCCAATAGTGCAGGCTCCAAGGCGTCAATCATAGTACGATCACCCACTTTGGCACCGCCAAAGAATTTCATCTGCTCAAGACCACTCAGCAGTGCTTCTGCTAAATTCTGATGCTTACCAAAATGCGTGCCGGCAGCAGTAAAGAAGATTGAAAGTAAGATACCGCTTGAGCCGCCCATAGACATTGCAAGCTTCTCGCCAATAACCTCAAGTAACAGCTGGATATTAGCCAACGGCAGGTTTTTATTTTCCAGCTCCTGTTGTACTTTGCGTGCACCTGAGGAGAATGTTGAGCCGGTATCACCGTCACCCACTAATGCATCCAGTCGGTTTAATTCAGTTTTAAGCGCGATAACAGTGGCACAAACCTGCTCGACAATTTTTTCAACGCCAGCTGATTGGGAAGGGGTAAATTCAACACTGTTTGACACTTTTTCAATGGTGATAGGTGTTGCATCATTTACTTTAATACCCTTAGACCAGGACTCAACTAAGACTGGTGCCAGCAATGCTTTTTCTATCTCTTCAGTAAGCACAACGCAGGATAATGAGAAGCCTTTCATATCGATTGCCGTCACAAAAGGTTTTGGTCCGAACAGGTACTGCATGCTTTGACCTAAAGATGATTCAACCACATCTTTGGTCAGCAAACTCATTTCCAGTGGTGAAGTGCCGCCTAAGTTATTCAGTAATAAAGCATGTTTTTGGTGATTGGTTTTTGCCAATAATTTTTGCGCCATCAGCTCAACGACTTCACTACAATTGTCGATATCGATAACGGCAATACCCGGCTCACCATGAATCCCCAGACCTAATTCTGCTTTATGGGCGGGAATACGATCTTCGCTCTCTTCACCCGGGACATGGCAACTGGTTACTGCCACCCCGATACTGCAGACATTTTCATTACACAGTTCTGCTTTGCTTCTAACTTCTTCCAGGCTTGCATTTTGCTGTGCGTAATAACCTGCCACTTTGTGGACAAATACCGTACCGGCAATACCACGCGGTTTTTTGCTGTTTTCAATTGAGATATCGTCATTAACGATAACCATTTCAACTTTGTAGCCTAATTTCTTCGCTTTTTCAGCCGCTAAGCCGAAGTTTAACCGGTCACCCGTGTAGTTCTTAACAATTAACAAACAGCCTGCTTCACCTGTTACATAAAGGATGGCATTTAATACCGCTTCCACACTTGGCGAGGCAAAAACATCACCACAGACAGCTGCGGTCAGCATCCCTTCACCGACAAATCCGGCATGTGCCGGCTCATGGCCTGCGCCGCCGCCGGAGATAATGGCAACCTTGCTTTTATCCCAATCCTTTCTAAGGACAACACGGATATGTTCATCAATATTTAAGCGGGTTAAGTTATCATG
>DATCZZ010000110.1:0-8492 GCA_036525635.1 Psychromonas sp.
AAACATGACTAAATTTTTGTTGCGTTATAATTTTTTTGCTCTTGCATTTTTCTGGACAATGCATCAAAACGGCTGATACAAAGCGACGTTATACTTTTCTTATCTATTTGCGCAAGCTTCACAGCCGTTTTTTTCTGCTCATCAAAAATAACCTGAACTTGCCGGATGTAGAGCATCCGGCCCGCTTGCAAACTACCTAAATACATTCCACGGTAATAATTAAACATTGCCGGATCTTTGCGATTTTGTGCGACATTTGCGCATAATTGATAGTTGGCTAAAGCGCGGCCGGTTATTTTCAACTGTTGATCACTGAGCGGTTTTGCATCTGCCAGTAAAGAGACAAATAAAAAAACAGTGATGAGCAATAGCTTCATCTTACTCCCTGAATAAAAAGAGGCATTATAATAATCTGCAACAAATTGAGCTGTTTTTATATTTTTAAGTACGCTGTTGAACGCGCCATACCACGGCGCGCCTGAAGTCGCACTTCCGAATTAAGCAAGGGCCTGCTCGAAATCAGCGATTAAGTCCTCGGTATTTTCGATGCCAATTGAACAACGGATCATGGTTTCGCTTATCCCCATTTCCTGACGGGTTGCCAATCCCATTTCATGGTAGATTGTGGGTGCAACGGGCAAAGCAAGGGTACGGTTATCACCCAGGTGGGTTGCACTGATGACTATTTGCAGTTTATTTAACAGCTCACAACAGTCTTCGCCTTCAATAAGATCAAAACTTAAGATTGCGCCAAAATCTTTAAATAAACGTTTGGCTGTCTCATGTTGAGGGTGATTTTTTAATCCCGGGTAATACACTTTCGTTACCTTAGGGTGCTGTTCTAAAAATTCAGCTAATGCCAGTGCATTTTGACACTGGCGCTGCATGCGCAGTTCCATTGTTTCGCTGCCGACAGAAATAAGGTGTGCAGTTTGAGAACTGATACAGGGGCCCATATCTCTCAGCCCTTTTTTCTTTAACTGGCTGATCCCCCACATTTTACTGTCCCCCGTGCGATAGGCCGGGAAAATATTCGGGTAAGTCGACCAATCAAACAATCCGGTATCGGTTACTGAGCCGCCCAACGCATTGCCGTGACCTGCAACGTATTTAGAAAGGGATGTAATAATCAGACTGGCCTTAACTTTTATCGCATCAAAGAGATAACTGGAAGTTATTGTATTATCAATGGCATAAACTAAATTTTGCTCGGCACAAAAATCACCAATCTTATCTAATGCACTGATTTGAGTTGCCGGATTAGCGATTGTTTCAACAAAAACCATACGCGTATTCACTTGCTGCGCTGCCTTTACCTGTTCGATATCTGTCGCATCAACGAAGGTAACTTCAATACCATACCCCTCAAGGGTGCCAATCAGGCTCTTAGTGTTACCAAATAAAAAGCGGCTGCAGATAAGATGATCCCCGGTTTTCAACAATGTTAAAAAAGTGGTCACTATTGCTGACATGCCGCATGAAAAAACCAGCGTAGCAATGCCGTTATCCATCTGTTTAATTTTATGCTGCAACGCATCAATGGTTGGTGTCGATGAGCGGGCATAAGCATGCCCTGGCGTGCCTTGGAAAACATCAATCAACCCCTGCACATCCGCGAAACCATAGGGAACAGAGTTATGGATGGGAGCATGTATTGCACCGTATTCTAAATTCAGCAAACGGTCTGAGTGTACTATCTTTGTTGTAAATCCTTGCTCTGACATCAAAATTCCTTGGTAATTATTAAATTCACTATTCTTGTCATCATACAGAAATAGGGGATCAAGTTAAAATCGAATCTATAGAGTTTTTTGATCTTTCTTATCCTGAATACAAAAAAACCGCTTAACGAGTTAAGCGGTTTTTTTAAAGAAACTGAGTTGCTGAAGCTGACCGTTAAGCGTCTTGATTAATTCGACTGGCGACGGCGCCTTGCTGAACTTTATATTTCGCATCAGCACGTTTATTATAGGGTCTGGCGGCAGGAGCAGATAACACTTCAAAATTCAGTGCACCAATGGTCATTTTAGGGCGTAATGCTAAAGGTAATTTACCACTGTTATAAAACTCCAGCACAATTTTACCTGACCACCCGGGATCGATTCTATGCGCTGTAACATGCACCATTAAACCTAAACGAGCCAGTGAAGAGCGCCCATCCAACCAGCCGACGACATTGTCCGGCAAAGTGACATCTTCATAGGTGACCGCCAATGCCAACTCACCGGGATGCAGGAAAAACGCTTCGCTTTCTTGAATAAGAACGGTCTCACTCATTACGTTATCAAGTGCGGCAGCGACCTCTTCTTTGGGACCTGAAAGATCAATATAAGGCGTTGTATGCTCACTAAATACTCGGAATTCATTGCCTAAACGGATATCAACACTCACGCCTGAAATTGAAGATTGCGGAGGTCTTGGATTAATGACGATTTTCCCGGCGTCTAAATATTCTTCAATATGGGTATCACACAAACGCATTTAACTTACTCCTTTGCGACAAAGTATTTCATAAAGTGAGCAGTATTATACACACTCTGGAGAACACACAAAATTTTCTTACGGGCATAAAAAAAGGCAAGTCAATGACTCACCTTCTTTGTTCAAATAGAAAGAACTAATTAAAGTTCAATCGAAGCAATATTAAAGAGCTACGATGTTTTCTGCTTGAGGACCTTTTTGACCTTGAGTAACAGTGAACTGTACTTTTTGGCCTTCAGTTAAAGTTTTGAAACCTGTGCTTGAGATAGCGCTGAAGTGAGCGAATACGTCAGGACCGTTTTCTTGCTCGATGAAACCAAAACCTTTAGACTCGTTGAACCATTTTACTGTACCAGTAGTTGTAGACATAATAGTATCCTATTTAATTAGAGTAATTTAACCTTGCGATGCGTTGCAAGGCAGTTGGCCAGAAGTGTTGCTATTACTTATGAATATAGGATTCGGTACATAATACGGAACATCGAACATAAATATAAAAACTAACTTTCAAGCTGAATACAGTATATACGCCTTCAATTTGTAGTCAACAGCTATTTAGCAAAAATATAACGAAAGTGAGGGAATTATCAACAATAAAGCAACGTTAAATCATTGCCTTTTTCTTATTTATCTTAATATAACTGAATAACTATTTTTGTTATATTGCCTATATTTTTCAGAAGGATTACTAATGACAATATGGATTGATGCCGATGCCTGCCCTGTGCCGGTCAGAGAGATAGTGTTACGAGCAGGTCAGCGAACGTCTACCGCATTGGTTTTTGTTGCCAATTCGCCCTTACCTATAGCGCGGCGCGCTTTGGTTAAAACAGTACAGGTATCGCAGGGATTTGACGTTGCCGATAACTATATTAGCAAACACGCAGAAATAAGTGACTTAGTGATTACCCAGGATATTCCTTTGGCAGCTGAACTTGTCGAGAAAGGCATTACCGCACTCAACCCGAGAGGTGAACTTTATACGCAGGCAAACATCCGCCAACGCTTGGCAATGCGGAATTTATCAGAAGAGCTGAGAAGTATCGGTCAGATCAGTGGTGGCCCAAATAAATTTGGTGACAAAGAAAAACAAAGCTTTGCTAACGCGCTAGATCGCTGGTTGCAAAAATCACAAAAAAATCGCCAAAACCTGTAATATCAATCAGCCCGAAAGCGCGCGTGCAAAAATAGTTTTCACCAACCGCCGAGCCTAAAGGCTCAGTTCCCCAATGAGTAACCAGCAGCCTTCCCCGTACACGAGCAGATCAACAGTTTAAAATTTTGGAAGTGCGCCTTCAGGCGCGCCAGTGCTGCTGTGCGCTTAAAGAAAATCAAAGGGGGACAATTTGTCCCACCTTTTAACTACAGCTTAACTTAGATAATACGTTGTTCTGCCGTTAATTTATTAATGCGATCTTGCTCTGCATTTTTCTTTTTACGATTATCACAAGGCTCAGGACAATCACACTCTTTATCAATGCCCACTGAGGCCAGTCCGCCACAACTTCCGCCGATAGTTTTTTTATTGAAAATGTAACCAATTGCCATGGCAACCACTACGATTAAAAAAACAATAAAGGTTGCTAAAAAATAAATCATTGCTTCTCCTCAAGCAAAAAAGGTTCAAATTCAGAAGTGTAATATTCAGTAAAGTGGTCACCTTCTTTCACTAATAAAAAAACGGGTAAATTATGTTTTTTTGCAAAATCCAATCCAGCTTCAGGGCCAAGCACTGTAATTGCCGTAGCGTAACCATCAGCTAACATGCAACTTTTATGAACAACGCTAACTGATACTAACTTATGACTTATCGGTTTGCCCGTTTTGGGATCGATAGTATGTGAGTAACGTATCCCCTCAAACTCAAAATAATTGCGGTAATCACCTGAGGTTGCTATCGCATTATCACCAATATTTATCACCCTTTGAACATTTTGCCCCGCGACAGGCCGTTCAATGGCTATTGTCCAGTTTTTATTATCAGGTTTCATGCCCTTTAGGCTTAGCTCACCGCCAATATCGACAAGGTAATTAGTAATACCCATTTCCTGAAAATATTCAGCAATAACATCAACCCCATAACCTTTAGCGATTGATGACAGATCCACATACAATTCTGGGATTGCTTTGTTAAGTGTATTGCCGCTGACGCTTAAATGTTGGCTTCCCACTATTTTTTGCTTTTCAGCAATCAATTGATCAGAAGGGACTTTATTGGCTTTTTTGTCCGGCCCGAACCCCCACAAATTGACCAGTGGACCAACGGTTACATCAAATGCGCCATTACTCTGCTCAAATAACGTTAATGATTCTTTAATCACGGTTCGCATTGCATCAGAGACAACTAAGGATTTTTCCGCTTTATTAAAACGGGACAGTTCCGAATCAGGCCGATAGGTAGACATCTGGTCGTTGACTAATTCAAGTCGCTGATCAATTTGCGCTTGTATCGTTTGTGCAGAAAAACGGCTGTCCTGCTGCTGCTTGACATCCAGCACATATTTAACTTGATAGTATGTGCCCATGGTGCTGCCCTGAAGATGAACAAGCTGAGGAGCAACTTTAGCGCATGACGAAATGAAAAAGGCCAGCCCGGTGAGGGCCAGCCATTGCAATAGAGATTTAACCACTGATATTAACCGCCGAAATCATCAAGCAAGATATTTTCATCCTCAACACCCAGATCTTTGAGCATTGCAATTACAGCAGCATTCATGACCGGCGGACCGCACATATAGTACTCACAGTCTTCAGGGGCTTCATGGTCACGCAAGTAATTTTCATACAAGACGTTATGAATGAATCCTGTGTAACCGTCCCAATTATCTTCAGGCTGCGGATCACTTAGGGCAACATGCCACTCGAAGTTCTCATTTTCAGCTGCAATACTGTCGAAATCTTCGACATAAAACATTTCACGTTTCGAACGCGCACCGTACCAGAAACTTGCTTTACGCTTAGTTTTCAACCGACGGAACTGATCGAAAATATGCGAGCGCATTGGCGCCATGCCGGCACCACCACCGATAAAGACCATTTCATTATCAGTTTCTTTGGCAAAGAATTCACCAAATGGACCTGAAATAGTGACCTTATCACCCGGTTTTAAGCTGAAAATGTATGAAGACATTTTACCGCAGGGTAATGATAAATCCCTTGGCGGCGGCGTCGCGATACGCACATTAAGCATGATTATCCCAGCTTCGTCAGGATAGTTGGCCATTGAATAGGCGCGAATGGTTTCTTCATCAACCTTTGACTCTAGCTTAAAGAAACCAAAATGTTCCCAGTCACCGCGATATTGCTCTTCTATATCAAAATCGCTGTATTTCACATGGTGGGGTGGCGCTTCAATCTGGATATAACCACCCGCCTTAAAGGGGACAGACTCGCCATCAGGAATTTGTAATTTAAGCTCTTTGATAAAGGTTGCCTGGTTATCATTAGAGATAACAGTACATTCCCATTTTTTAACGCCAAAGATCTCTTCAGGTAATTCAATGTCCATGTTTTCTTTAACACTTACCTGACAAGCCAGACGTTCACCCTCTTTCGCTTCTCGTTTATTAATATGGTCAAGCTCAGTCGGCAGAATATCACCACCACCCGACTTAACTTTCACGCGGCATTGACCGCATGTACCGCCACCGCCACATGCAGAAGAGACAAATATGCCTGCATTTGCCAGAGCACCGAGCAGCTTCCCGCCAGCTTCGGTAGTAATACTTTTATCAGCTTGATCATTAATAGAGATTGTAATCTCGCCTGTGCTTACCAGTTTTGCTTTAGCCGCCAGAATAATTACAACTAAGGCTAAAACGATAATGGTAAACATGGCTACGCCGAGAAATATTTCCATCGACCTTTTCCTTGTTTTGAGAGGGACTAGACCCCCGAGATGTTAAACAGTTACAGTTGGATACCAGAGAAAGACATAAAACCCAGCGCCATTAATCCGGCTGTTACAAATGTAATACCCAATCCACGCAGCCCTTCCGGTACGTCCGAGTATTTCATTTTTTCACGGATACCCGCTAATGCAACAATGGCCAATGTCCAACCCACACCACTACCTACCCCGTAAACAACTGATTCCATCAAGTTATATTCACGTTGCACCATAAAAGATACACCACCAAAAATGGCACAGTTAACAGTGATAAGCGGTAGGAAAATACCTAATGCCTGATACAAAGCCGGGAAGTATTTGTCCAATACCATTTCCAGAATTTGTACTAGTGCGGCGATCACACCGATAAAGGTTATAAAACCTAAAAAGCTAAGGTCTGCTTCAGGTAAACCGGCCCATGATAGTGCGCCTGGTGCTAACAGGTTAAAGTAGATAATCTGGTTAACCGGTACTGAAATCCCCAGTACAACAATAACTGCGACCCCCAGCCCCATCGAGGTTTTAACTTTCTTAGAAACAGCAAGGAATGTACACATCCCCAGGAAGAAAGCCAGTGCCATGTTTTCCATAAAAATAGAACGCACAAAAATACTAAGATAATGTTCCATTCAAATTACTCCTTCGGCTCGATTTGTTCTGGCTTCATAACCCGCAATGCCCAGATAATCCCACCAATAATAAAGAATGCACTTGGTGGCAGTAACAATAAACCATTACTTTGATACCAACCGCCATTCGAGGTTAGTGGTAAGATTTCGATGCCGAACAAAGCACCTGAACCAAACAACTCACGAACACCGCCGACGAGCACAAGAATGAATCCATAACCCAAGCCATTTCCGACGCCGTCCATAAAACTTGCAAATGGTTTATTCTTCATTGCAAAGGCTTCTGCACGCCCCATTACAATACAGTTGGTAATGATTAAGCCAACATAAACAGATAACTGCTTGGAGATAGAAAATGCGTATGCTTTCAGGAATTGGTCTACAACAATTACCAAAGACGCAATAATTGCCATCTGCACAATAATACGCACGCTATTTGGAATGTGATTACGAATCAGTGAAATAAATAAATTCGAAAACGCAGTTACAAACAGCACAGCCAGCGTCATTACCACGGCTGTTTCTAATTTACTTGTTACAGCTAATGCGGAGCAAACACCCAGAATCTGTAATGCAATTGGGTTATTACTTACTATCGGCGAGGTTAATACCGCCTTTACTTCATTAGATTTAGCCATGAATTAGCGCTCCCTGACGAACTTTATTAAGAAACGGACCAAAGCCTTGCTTACCCAGCCAAAATGTAAATGTATGCTCAACACCAACACTGGTTAATGTTGCGCCTGACAAAGCATCAATTTCATGTTTTGAATCAGCAGCTGCCTGTCCTTTTACAATTTTAATTGCAGGGCGGCCTTGCTCATCAAATAACTCTTTTCCTTGCCATAGTGCGCGCCAGCGAGGGTTTTCAACTTCACCACCCAATCCAGGGGTTTCACCCTGTTCATAATAGGTTAAGGCTTCAACAGTATTACCGTCTGCTTTTACGGCAACAAATGCATACATGGTTGACCATAAACCGGCACCATGCACTGGCAGGATAATACGTTGTAATTCACCCTGATCATCTGAAACCAGATAAACAGTCGCTAAATTAGCCCGACGGCCAATCTTGGCAACATTCTCTTCAGCACTGAGTTTGACACTCCGTTTAGGATCTTTTGCTGCTTTACGCTGATCATAATTAGCGACATTGACGCCTTCAACAAAATCACCGCTGGCTAAGTCAACCAAACGCGTCTCTATATTGGAAGAGAATATTTCTGAGATTGATTTATCAGTTTCTAAACCAGCGACAGCAAGAATATTGCTCTGTTTATCTATCTCTTTATTGGCTAATTGCGTTGAGCGAAGACCAACAGCCGCCCCGGCCACAATGATTGAACAGACTAGACATACAGCTAGTACAATCAACATAGTATTGCCGAATGTTTCATGTTTTTTAGACATTACGTGCTAACCTCCGTTTGATATTTCCCTGCACCACAAAATAGTCGAACAGCGGCGCAAATAAATTGGCAAATAAAATAGCC
>DATCZZ010000111.1:0-3401 GCA_036525635.1 Psychromonas sp.
TAGGATCCTCCCCCGCAAAACCAACGACTTTTACACTGGTTGGAATATGACTTAGATCTTTTGCAACGCCTGGTGTTACCGGAGCGACATCATAAAGTGATAAAATTGAATTTTCTGGTAAATCAAGTTTCAGCAATAACGCCAGAGCCTGACCAATACCACCGGCAGCTCCAAGAACGGCAACTTTCATGGCTTTCATAACGATCCCCCTAATTTATTTAGTCATTTATAGCGCATCCATTTTAATCAAAAACGGCTGAGCATGTTGAAAATGTTAATAAATTGTGACCGGCATATAAATATTAATAAAAAAAGTGGAGTTTAATAGAGGTGGCGCTTATTTTTAAAAACCAAGCGACAAGACTTAAAAATAGCGGTCATAAATTTTTTGGTAAGTTCCGTTTTCAGTAATGGTTTTAAGACCAAGATTCAAACGGTTGCGCAGGATCGAATTGCCTTTTTTAATTGCGATACCATAACCTTGTGAAAAGAGAGCCTGTTGGGCATTGCTAATTTTTTGAGCATAAAAATTAGCGTCATTATCGGCCTGTTTTAAAAATTGCGCTGCCGCAGCTTGATCAACAAACACCGCATCAATTTTTCCATCACTTAAATCCGAAAAAGCTTCAGAATATGTAACATAGGAGATAATAAAACTGTTCTCTTTTTCATATTTAAGTAAATATGCCTGATTCGATGAATTAGATTTCACACCTATAAATTTACCGGCAGTTGAAAAAGAGCCTGAGGGTAATTTATTACTGACAAATACTGGCGTATTTTTAAAATAACTGTTGGAAAAATCGACTTTTTCCAAGCGTTCGCTGGTTATATCTAAAGCCGCAATGACAGCATCGAAACGCCCGAATTGTAACGAAAGCAGCAGGCTGTCAAAACGCTGATGCTCAAAAGTGCAGGTTAAATTTACGCTTGCGCAAACCGCTTTAGCCAAATCAATATCAAAACCCTGGATCTGCTTTTTTTCATCTAAGTATTCAAAAGGGTAATAATTTGCATCGGTCGCAAAACGGACGCTCATATTCTCCTGGGGCATTTTTGTGAAGGCTGAAACAGAAAAAGCGGATAGCACTAAAACTAAGGAGAAAAAAAGGCGAGGAATAAGCATAGTTTTTAATATCCATTCATTAACAACAATAAGTTACTCTAGCGAGTCGGCAATACTCGGCGTGGCTGACAATTATACAGCACGCCTAAAATTTAATAACCTTTATTTAAAAATATAGACAAAAATGAATATTCATGCACTTTTATTGCAGATTAATCTATTGATAAATGCTTAATATTCATTATTATTGCCCCTTTGAAAATATTCAGCAGAGCCAAAAATGAGTCAACCAACAGAATTAATGGAATTTTTCAAGGCGTTATTAAAAAAGGAACGTTTTAGCTCTCAAGGTGAGATAGTAGAAGCTTTACTCAATGCCGGTTTTGATAATATTAATCAGTCAAAAGTTTCCCGGATGTTAAGCAAATCAGGTGCAGTGCGCACCCGCAATGCTAAACGAGAAATGGTATACTGTTTACCCGCAGAACTGAGTATCCCGATCATCACCAGCCCGTTAAAAAATCTTGTTTTAGATATCGATCGCAATGACAGTTTAATCGTTCTGCGCACCAGTCCGGGTGCCGCCCAGTTAATCGCTCGTTTACTAGATTCTATCGGTAAAGCCGAGGGGATATTAGGCACAATCGCCGGCGACGATACCATCTTTATAACCCCAACCAACTCTAAAAAAATACAGGAAACAATGGCGATTATTAAACAGTTATTTCATTAAGAAGCAAACAGCTCAGCTTTCACTGCACCTGATTAGTGTTTGCTGATGTTAAATTTATAACAACGCCTCTCCAGTAAAGTGGTTCCGTCATCATTCCCTGTCTATTTCTTTATGCCTGGTTTGTGCAGATAAACTTAGGCGAGAGACACATATTCGCCATTAAACCTTCATAAAACCTGCCACTTCGTTAATAGAGTTCTACACTGTTGTGCAGATAGGTGCTAAAGATATGGAGTTTTTTATGGAAAGGAAACAGGGATTTACATTAATTGAACTCTTAATTGTAATAGCGATCATTGGTATATTGGCGAGCATTGCTTACCCGTCATATAAATCATATCTGCTTAAAGCCAATCGGGGTGATGCAAAAGCCGAGTTGACAAAAGCGCAGCTAATGCAAAGCAGCCTGCATATTCTAAGTCCGGCCTATTCAACGTCAGCAGCCGATGTCGGTTTACCTGCAACCCATGATTATTATACTTTTACTATCGTCTCGGCAGGCACGACAACCTATCTAATGAAAGCCGTTGCTAAAGCAGGAACAATACAGGCAGATGATGATGCCGAATGTACCACCTTAGTGATCAATCAAGACAGCCAACATTACAGAAATGACTTGAGCACAGCAAATGATCAGTGCTGGTAATAATAAAAGCCGGATAAATCAGTGCCTCAGCCTTGTTAGGCCCTGTTCAATTCGGCCTTGCAGCTAATAACGCGCATTGAGCTCTGCTTTATTAAAAAACTCCCGTGGTTTTTGGAGAATATGCTGATAGATAACGTTATAGGCTAATATGTTTTGTACATAGTTGCGCGTTTCTTTATAGGGAATGGTTTCAATCCAGCTGTCCATTTTCAAGCCCTGCTCAGCCCTTCCTTCCTGATTGGCGCGCCAGCGGTCGACCCGATGAGGGCCGGCATTATAAGCAGCTGTGGCAAGGATACGATTGCCGTTATAACGTTTCAATAACATATCAAAGTAGGCTGCGCCTAACTGCAGATTAATTTCCCCCTCCCTGAGCTGCGCTTGATTCTTATACTCTTTCATGCCTATCATCTGCGCGGTTTCCTGTGCGGTTCGAGGCATCAACTGCATATAGCCACTTGCGCCCGCATGAGATCTTGCCACTTCATCAAAGGCACTTTCCTGACGGGCAATCGCATAAATATAGGCAGGCTCAATTTGATATTGAGTCGCCGTGTCTGTAAATAAGCCCGGTTTCACCTCAGGAAAACGAATATTCAGCGCATCCCAGCTCTTACTGTTAATACTTGCTAATACCGCGAGGTGAGCCCAGCCTTTTTGATAGGCGTATAACCCTAATTGCAGTTGCGTGTCTGTCGTATTGTTATTTAATAATGCCTGCCATTCGCGCTTCAACAGGGCATTGCGTTGCTGAAAGACCAACTCTTCAATATGCGCCAGCTCCGCTTTCATCCCCTTCAGGCTGCCTGACTTGTCGCTAACTAACTTTGCGTTCAGCTGATAATCAAGCCCCAATTTTTGTACCGCTAAAAAACTATAATAACTTCTTTCCTTGGCAATTTTCCGGTAGAGTTTATCAGCTTGTTTCTGCTGCTGTTTATTTTCCAATACGCGAG
>DATCZZ010000112.1:0-4754 GCA_036525635.1 Psychromonas sp.
GATACTGATGTTTAAAGGCCATTAACAGTGGCGGGAAAAAGTAGGATCCCAGCATGGTAGGCAGGCCAATCTCAACCTCACCCTGGTCCAAGCCCTCGATAGCCTGCATCGCTAATTTCGCGTCTCGGGCTTGCTGCAGGATTTGTCGTGCATGCTGCAAAAATTGCTGGCCTGCGTGGGTCAGGCTTACCCCTCTTTCCCGCCGGTGTAACAAGGGCATCTTTAATTCACTTTCAAGCTTTTTGATGCTCGCGCTTATTGCCGGTTGAGCCAGATATAAATGACGGGCTGCGGCAGAGATACTACCTGTCTCGACAACAGTGACAAAATGCTGCAGTTGTCTAAATTCCATCCTGCTCTCCAAGTGATGTGCTACTGACTGATCTTATTTTGTATAGGTATAAATTATATCTATGGGTTGGATAAAAACAATATAATTTATTTATTTGCCGCGTCCCCTTATCATTCTTTTATCCATTACACGGCAAACTATAAAGTTGAAAAATGAAAAATTTAACCCATTACAATCGTTTAGTTGTTTCGGTCTGCCTTTGTTCTATTGTTAGCTTCTTTAACATTTACTGGCTGCAGCCCCTGATACCGTTACTACAGCGGGGATTTGAGATCAGTCTGCTGGCTGCCAACTTGGCTATGTCTGCGCCCCTGCTGGGGATGGGACTGGGGCTGTTGGTCTTTGCCAGCTGGTCTGATGCAGTGGGGCGGCGCGCAATTTTATTCGCTGGGATGGCTGCCGGTCTTTGTGTCTCTCTGCTGTTGCCGATGGTAGAAAACTATGCGCTGTTTTTGACACTGCGCTTTATACAAGGGGCATTGCTGGCTGTTTGTCCCGCTGTAGCAATACCGCTTCTCGGAGAAGAGTTAAGAAAGAGCTGGTTACCGGCTGCAGTCGGCTTTTATATTGCCGCCAATACCGTTGGCGGAATCAGCAGTCGTCTGATTAGTGGTGTTTGCGCCGGCTATCTGGATAGCTGGCGGGACACCGGCTATGTTATTGCGCTAATCAGCACTAGCCTGTTTGTTGTGGTGTTTTTTATCTTGCCGAAGCAACGCCATTTTACAGCGGTAAAATATATGCTTAAGCCGAGCTTAAATGCATTTGCCGGCCATTTGCAGCGTCCGCAATTGCTGCTGATATATATCATCATCGGCTTGGCGTTCGGATGCTTCGTTAATTTGTTCAGCTATTTAATGATCGTCCTGGAAAGGGCGCCTTATGAACTGCCCAGTGGTGTGCGTAGCCTGATGTTTCTCACTTTTTTGGGGGGAACTGCCAGCTCTTCATTGGCGGGTAAATTTTCTAAAAAGCATGGTCAGTTAGCCGGTGTCGCTACCGGCATATTCATTATGCTGGGGGCTAATTTCATTTTGAGTAGTGGCCATTTGCCATTGATGATTGCCGGTATGGTGATGATGGCGGTGGGATTCTTTTTCTGTCATGCCCAAGCCAGCACCTTAGTTGGGCGCAGCGTTAAGAAAGGCAAAGGAAGTGCTCAGGCACTTTATAGTCTGTTTTACTATACCGGTGCAAGCCTTGGCGTTTTTTTGCTTGATCCTTTCTATCAGCGTTGGGGGTGGCAGGGGGTATTAGCCTCTACAAGTATCGCTTTATGTCTCTGTCTGGGACTGCTTGCTATCTATCAGGCGAAGTTCAGTAAGCAGCAGAAAATCATGGCGCAGCCAGCTTAACTTTTTTATCCATGGAAAATTCTGATCAATCCCTGGGATAATAGTGCAGCAAGGGCTGGACAGTCAGCCAACCCTTTTTTGCCATTTAAACTAATTTGTTAACTCCGGCTTTTCGCCGGTTTTCTGCGGCCTGATTTGTGCACTTGTTTAGGGGCATAACTGACATCTGAATTGGGTATGGCCAGTCTTGGGGCAAACCCTGCAACCTCTTTTCTGCTGATAAATTCACCGAGACGGTTTTCAATCGCGCAGAGGTTTCTAAAATCATCTCTGGAAACAAAAGAGATCGCTTCACCCTGTGCGCCGGCGCGGCCGGTACGGCCAATGCGATGCACATAATCATCGGCCTCATCGGGCAGGTCGTAGTTGACTACGCGGCTCAGTGAGTCAATATCGATACCACGGGCAGCAATACCTGTCGCCACCATAAACTTAAGCGTGCCGGATTTAAAATCGTCTAATAGCTGCGCGCGTACTGCCTGACTTCTGCCGCTGTGCAGCGCTTCCGCTTTAATACCGCGTTTTTCAAGCTGACTGACCAGTTTAGCCGCCCCGCGTTTTGTCTCAATAAAAATCAGCGCCTGATCCCAGCTCTTTTCTGTGATCAAATAACTCAGCAGGGCAGATTTATTTTCTTTATCGACGGGGATCAGGCATTGTTCAATCTTAGGTGTTGCCGTGCTGTCCGCTTTTATGGTTATTTCGACCGCATTCTCAATGGCGGTTTTTGCTAGAAAACGTACCTGCTGAGAAAGGGTGGCTGAAAACAGCAGGTTCTGTCTTTTCTCCGGCAGGCGCTCGACAATTTTATTAATGTCGGCAATAAAGCCCATATCCAGCATTCTATCCGCTTCATCTAACACCAGTACTTGCAGCTCGTCAAAATGGATGGCTCTTCTTGTATACATATCGAGCAGCCGCCCCGGAGTGGCAACCAGAATGTCAACACCTTCGATTAGGCGCTCTTTTTGCGGCTCGGAGTCAACTCCGCCGTACATCGCCATCGATGTCCGATTCAGGTGTTTACCATAGAGGGCTATGTTTGCCTCAACCTGTATCGCCAATTCCCGGGTCGGGGTGAGAATAAGTGTGTGAATTCGTTTCGCGCGCACGGCTGGCGCATCAATCAGATTTTGTAAGATCGGCAGGACAAAACTCGCCGTTTTGCCGGTGCCCGTCTGCGCTGCTGCAATCAGGTTTTTACCCGCCAAGATCAGCGGGATCGCTTTTTCTTGAATCGGCGTAGGGGTCTCGTAACCTTGTTCGGTTACAGCTTTTACAATCGGATCGCTTAATCCAAGCTTGGCAAATGGCATGTGCTGTCTCAAATAGATAATAAATAAGCAGTTAATCTGTGATACAGCAACTGCAGAATATGGATCTCTATTCTAACATGAAAAGCATTAATGGCAGCGCTACATTTGCTGTCAATTTTTCAACGTCAGAAGTCCTGCCTTTTAAAAAGGGGGAGTTGAGCGGATAAAATCTGATTGTCTAGTGGGTGTTATCATCGATAATATCTAATACATACCCCATTCCGCGAATGGTATGGATAAGTTTTGGCTCAAAGGGTTTATCCACTTTGTTACGCAGGCGTCTAATGGCCACGTCAATGACATTGGTATCGCTGTCAAAATTCATATCCCAGACTTGAGAGGCTATTAATGAACGGCTTAATACTTCTCCCCTGCGCTGCATTAATAATTCCAGAAGTGAAAACTCTTTTGCCGTTAGGCTGATCGCTTCGTTATCGCGATAGACACGTCGGCGGAGCAGATCTAATTGTAAATTCTCTATCTGCAGAGTCGTTTCATCATGACTTATGTTGTTATTTCTTCTTAGGATATTGCGGATACGTGCAAGCAGTTCCACAAATGCAAAGGGTTTAACCAGATAATCATCGGCGCCCAACTCTAACCCTTTGACGCGATCTTCTATCTGATCCCGTGCGGTCAGCATCAATACCGGAGTATTAATTTTACTGCTGCGTAAGGTTTGTAAAACTTGCCAGCCATTAAGTTTAGGTAACATGACATCCAAAATAATAAGATCATATTCTTCAGTCATGGCCTGATGCAGACCGTCAATGCCATTAATTGCTAAATCTACCCTGAAGCCGGATTCTGTGAGCCCTTTTTTAAGGTACTCTCCAGTTTTTTGTTCGTCTTCAACAATCAGTAATCTCATCTTTTCCTCTCCGAAGACTTAAAGTGGCGGTTATTTTTAACGGCTCTGGCCAGACCGGTTGATGCTCTATGGATCATCAACCGGTCTGGCCAGAAGAGCGAAAAACCAGCGTAAAAAAAGGCTGGTTTTTGCGCTGGTTGTCAGGTCTTTAATTAATTCGCTTGAGAATAACTGTAAGTTACATTTACCAGACCTTGGTAAACAATGTTACCCTGTTTATTCATGAATTCTTGAATAGTAATATAAGCACCGTCATTTAGGATAACACTATTTTTCTCTTTAAAAGAGTCTAATGACAATGCCAGTTCATTGCTTAAAGCAGCGCCGGATTCAGCTTTCAGCTGGTTTAATTTTTCAAAACCAATTTTATAAGCGGTTTCCTTATTGTCTACCGTTGCTGTTTTAATCGTTTTATTGTTACTGCGTACGCTGTAATCGCCGTAAACAGCTGCACTTGCAAAAGCATTTGCACTTAAAATGACCATTGATGATACTAGTAATGCATTTTTAATTGTTTTCATTTTTATTTCCTCTTGAGTAAATTATTTATTCTGTTTGTTTGCTGCAGGGTAAGAATACGCTTTTGTCGATGACCGGAAACAAACACCAAAATGACATGTTTGTCATATAGAGAAATAATACTGCCTTGTTTAATTTGGGAAGGTTACAATCGACCTCAAGTAGATAATATTGCTTTTTAAAATTACATTTCTGGAACAAATATGATCCTGCAACGCTCCTTGACACTTCGTCTGACCTGCTTTTTTTCGATTGCCACTGTGGTGGTGATCAGCGGTTTATCCTGGCTTATCAATAAAGAGATTGAGGCCTATTTCTTAAATGAAGATCGTTTCTTATTA
>DATCZZ010000113.1:0-2274 GCA_036525635.1 Psychromonas sp.
ATTAGCCCGACCTTCAAGATCCAGCCCGTTATCGAGTGCTTGGATTAGGCGTGTTTTACCACAGCCGGTATTACCGCTGACAATAGTTAATCTTTGTTGTGCTGCTTTTTCTATCACCCCCAGAAGGTAGTGGCGCAATGCTTTATAACCACCAGGCACGATCTCAATATCAACACCATTATCTTTGAGAAACTGGGCCGATAACCGGGAGCGTAACCCACCTCTAAAACAATACAACCAGGCTGTTGGATTTGCCTGTTTAAACTCCGCCCACTTATTAATACGATTTTGGATATCAGAGGCCACTAACTGATAACCAAGGGCAATAGCTGCATCTTGCCCGCTATTTTTATAGCAAGTCCCCACCTGTTCCCGCTCACTATCCGTCATTAAAGGTAAGTTATAACTTTCAGGGAAGGCACCTTGGGCAAATTCTATGGGAGAGCGGAGGTCAATCATAGGGATCTTTGCCAATAACAGGGAGCGATATAATTGTTCATTTTGAGGTGCGCATGCTTGCATTTTTAATTCGCCCATTTTATAGCACTGAAATAAGTGTTTGCCGGGTACCTGCAGCGTGCATTTCGCCAATCTGAAACAGGTTAAGACCATTCATTTCTGCTGTTTTCAATAATATTTCGCAGCTTGACGGCGCAACGGAGATCAGTAAACCACCCGATGTTTGCGGATCGCATAAAATAGTTTTCTGGAGTTCGTTAAGTGGCGTGACTTTATGGCCATAACTGTCAAAATTTCGTTCCGCCCCACCGGGAACACAGCCTTGCCCAACATAAAATTCGATGGCATCTAAGGTAGGAACAGCAGCAAAATCAATCGATGCAGACAAACCACTGCCTTCACAAATTTCCGATAAGTGCCCCAACAGGCCAAAACCGGTAACATCCGTCATCGCATTAACACCATCGATATAGGCAAACTCAGCTCCCGCCTTATTGAGCAAACACATAGTGTCGCACGCCAAATTTTTGTGTTCCGGCTGCAGCAGCCCCTTTTTTTCTGCTGTGGTTAAAATACCAATACCAAGAGGTTTAGACAAAAACAGCAGATCCCCCTCTTTGGCCTGGCTATTTTGCTTAACTTTGTCAGAGGGCACGCAGCCAGTAACTGCCAATCCGAAGATAGGCTCGGGAGCATCAATACTATGCCCGCCAGCCAATGCTATTCCGGCGGCATGGCAAACTGCCCGACCACCATCGATAACGCGGGCTGCTATGCTGGGATCCAGTTTATTAACAGGCCAGCCAAGAATGGCAATAGCCATAAGGGGTTTCCCCCCCATTGCGTAAATATCACTGATCGCATTGGTTGCGGCTATACGGCCAAAATCAAAAGGATCATCAACAATAGGCATAAAAAAGTCCGTTGTACTGATAATACAAGTACCGTTGCCAAGGTCATAAACAGCGGCATCATCCCTATTTTCATTACCTACCAACAGATTTGGATCCTGAAAATCAGGCAGTGATGTGCGCAAAATACTATCTAAGACTTTTGGAGAAATTTTACAGCCGCACCCTGCGCCATGACTGTATTGGGTTAAGCGTATATTGGTATGTTCATGATCTGCTGACATTTTGCTATCTCACTGTGATTATTGAGGCTGATTATCGTTAACTAGATGGCAAGGAAAGTTCGTTAATATTATCCATGCTGATATGATGCAGCGTGCCGGTCAAATCTGCAAGATGATAAATTTGGCAGCGCAAAAAGAAACGATAACACATTGATATTTTATGCATCTATATTGAGGTTCGATTTCGGCAAAAAAATAGAGTGGGGCAATTTTGCACAGCTTGAGCTGACCACGAAGTGGTGAATAACAGGATGTTATGGATCATAATCAATCACAAAGAGTAAAACAGCGCTTTATCGCCAGAGCGCCATATAGTTAAAAAGCGAATAGGACATTTATACTTTATATTTAAGCTGCAGCTTTCCCTGGATGACAACTTGCTCATTATTAATTAGACTGTATCTTGATTACTCATTGCTAGCTCTCTTGAAGAAGGCGGTACATTTAATGAAAATAGCTTCTATGTTGATACTGACAGTTTCCTTAGTCTCGTCTTGCGCAGCAACGGCAGCGAATGCTCACGCATCTGCTAATGGCGGCAAGACGATGCGTATCGCTGACCAGTCATTAAAGAGTAGCCCAAACAAACTCAAAGTTAGCAGTCGCGCTCAAGCAATTCAGCTCGCACAGCGCCAATATCAAGGTAAAGTGCTTAAAGCTCAATCAAGCAACGTCAATAG
>DATCZZ010000114.1:0-2229 GCA_036525635.1 Psychromonas sp.
GTGAGGCAGAACGGCAGGGATACTTACTTATCCGGTTTGCTATAAAGCTTATATTATAAGATGATATCTTTTAAATTCGGATCTTTTCTGTCCAGGTAATGGGTAGAGTGGATACGACGAATGGTGCGTGATTTACCGCGAACTAATAATGTTTCCGTGGTTGCTAAACGGCCAAATGTCTTAACCCCTTCGACTAAATCACCTTTAGTAATACCTGTTGCCGAGAAGATGACATTGTCATTTTTTACCAGGTCTTCAAGCTTTAAAACTTTATTCACTTCAATGCCAGCCGCTTCGCAGCGAGCGACCTCTTCTTTACCAATTTTGATATTCTCTTCTGTTGGTTCCTTGACCATAGGACGAGGTATAAGTCGCGCCTGCATGTTACCATCTAAAGCGCGCACAACCGCTGCAGAAATAACCCCTTCTGGTGCGCCGCCGATACAATAAAGTACATCAACCTGGTTATCTGGCATACAGGCTAATACAGAGATTGCGACATCACCATCAGGAATGGCAAAAACACGTACACCTAAACCCTGCATCTCTTTGATCATGCGATCGTGTCTCGGTTTCGCTAAGGTCGCCACGGTTAAATCTGTTAATGGCTTGCCCAATGCGAAGGCAATGGCTTTCAGGTTCTGCTCTAAAGAGCGATTTAAATCAATTGCATCTTTTGCATTTGGACCAACAATTAATTTTTCCATATACATATCTGGTGCACGTAAAAAACTGCCTTTTTCACCAACCGCTAATACCGCTAGTGCGTTAGATTGCCCCATTGCAGTCATACGCGTTCCTTCGATAGGATCCACTGCAATATCCACCGCATCTCCGTTCTTTGTTCCGACATGTTCACCGATATAAAGCATTGGTGCCTCATCTATTTCGCCTTCACCAATCACTATTTCGCCATCAATGTCTATTTGATTGAAAATCAAACGCATTGCTTCCACCGCTGCACCATCTGCTATGTTTTTATCACCTCGACCAAGCCATTTATAGGCGGCTAATGCGGCCGATTCTGTTACTCGAGAAAATTCTATTGCCAGTTCGCGTCTCATCTTTTGAGCTCCCACTTTAAAATATTTTTTGTTAATTTCTGTAGCCAACTATAAAAACAGTTGCTCACAATGTTTTCTTCTTAAATCATTCCGTCAGTATTTTTACTGCCTGTTTAAATTTACCCATAGCTTCTTCTAGTAATTGCACACTGATATTAAGGGCCGGAGTGAAGCGAATAACACTTGCACCAGCCATTAGTACTAATAAACCTTGATCTGCACTTGCCAGTAGTAAATCCTTGGCACGACCTTGATACTGTTCATTTAAAACTGCGCCTAACAGTAAGCCTGATCCACGAATCTCTTTAAAAACGTTGTACTCTTGGTTAATTTTTTCCAGAGCTTGGCGTATGAAATGCTCCTTTTCTTTTACTCCGTTTAACATAGCATCGGTATTAATCAGATCAAATGCCTTGCAGGCAACCGCACAGGCAAGCGGATTACCACCAAAGGTCGTGCCGTGTGTTCCTGCTGTCAGGCTGCCGGCAAATTTATTTAAGGTTAACATCGCAGAAATAGGGAAACCAGCACCTAATGATTTTGCAGACGTTAGCACATCAGGGATGATGCCTAAATCCATATAAGCAAACAATGAACCTGTACGCCCCATACCGGTCTGCACTTCATCTAAAATCATTAGTGCGTTGTATTTATCGCAAAGTTTACGGATACCCTGGGCAAATGCTTTATCTATAGGTAAAACGCCCCCTTCACCCTGCAGGGGTTCAAGTATAACGGCACAGGTTTTATACGACATGGCTTTTTCTAATGCACTTAGATCATTGTAATCAAGGTGTGTTATATCGGCAGGTTTTGGGCCAAACCCATCGGAATAAGGCGCATGGCCACCGGTACTGACGGTAAAAAAAGTACGTCCATGAAAACCGTGATGAAAGGCAATGATTTCAGTCTTTTCTTTGCCATAGTGATCAAAGGCGTAACGACGCGCTAATTTTAATGCCGCTTCATTGGCTTCTGCTCCCGAGTTTGCAAAAAACACTTTTTCGGCGAAGGTATTGTTAATTATCTTTTGCGCTAATTGTAAGGCGGGTTCATTGGTATAATAATTACTAACATGCCATAATTTTTTCGCTTGCTCTGTGAGCGCTTCAACCAGTTCCGGATGTGCGTGACCCAGTGCATTAACCGCAATGCCACCGGTTAA
>DATCZZ010000115.1:0-3769 GCA_036525635.1 Psychromonas sp.
AAAGGGTCAACTTTATTACAGGCACAAAAAAAGAGCCGCAGGGGCTCTTTTTATAAATTATGTGTAGGTCGAAATTAACGACGTAGACCTAATTCTGCGATTAATGCTGTGTAAGCAGCAACATCTTTACGCTTTAAGTAGTCAAGTAATTTACGACGTTGACTTACCATGCGTAATAGACCACGACGGCTGTGGTGATCATGGATGTGCTCTTTGAAGTGACCTTGCAGGTGGTTGATTTGTGCTGTATACAAAGCAACCTGTACTTCTGAAGAACCAGTATCGTTTTCTGAACGACCAAATTTAGCTACAATCTCAGCTTTCTGTTGTGCACTTAGTGACATAACATACTCCGATATTTTATGGTTATATAAATAACCGATTTAAATTGTTACCGCCGATCACTAATTCAGCGGTAAAGTGAGTCGCGAATTTTACGGACAATTAATATATTAAGCAATACTTATTCAGCGTAAATCTAATTTAAATCAATTACCCACCAAGCAATAATTTATCATCGTCCAACTCTTCACCATCGGCGCGTGCCTGGGAAAATAGGTTAAGCAGATCTTTCACTTGATACTTCGACCGCTCTCTGCCTTCTAAATCAAAAATAATCTTACCTTCATGGAGCATCACGGTACGCGAACCATGGTCTAAAGCCTGACGCATTGAATGGGTCACCATCATCACGGTTAAATGTTTTTCTTCAATAATCTGCGATGATATATCCATGATTAAAGCAGCTGTTTTAGGATCCAGCGCCGCAGTATGTTCATCCAACAGTAAAATGGTGCTGGGCTGTAATGCAGACATCAGTAGACTCACCGATTGACGTTGCCCACCAGACAACAGTCCCATTTCACTGTCCAAACGATCTTCAAGTCCTAGGTTCAAGCGGCTTAACTGTTCACGAAAAACGCTGCGCAATTTATTGTTTAATGCAAATGAGAGCGTCCCGCGTTTTCCACGACCGTAAGCAAGTGACATATTCTCCTCAACAGTCAGATTGCCGCAGGTTCCCGCCAGCGGATCCTGAAATACACGCGCAATATCTTTGGTGCGCCCGGTGGCAGGCAATTTTGTGACATCACGCTCGCCAAAAAATATCTTACCTTGAGTGGATCTTATATCCCCGGCGATGGTATTGAGTAAGGTTGATTTACCAGCCCCGTTAGAGCCGATAACAGTCACAAACTGTCCCGATGGAATAATTAAATCCACGCCTCTTAATGCGAGTTTTTCGGTGGGCAAGCCGCGGTTAAAGGTGACATGTAAATTTTCACAGCGAATCATATATTGCCCTCCGTTGCGCGTTTGGCTTTCCATTCATTACGTATTTTCGGAAATACCAAGGCTAACGCCACCAGCACTGCCGTGATCAAATTTAAATCTGAGGCCTGGAAACCTAAGAAATCGGCATTTAACGCCATCGATACAGCGATACGGTATAAGATCGAGCCAATAATACAGCTCATCACAATCACCAGCATCGACCGGCTAGAGAAGAGAGATTCCCCGATAATAACAGCAGCCAAGCCGACAACAATGGTGCCAATGCCCATAGTTGAATCGGCAAACCCATTCGTTTGCGCAAATAATGCACCGGCCAGTCCCACCAAACCATTTGACAGAGCCAGGCCCACATACACTTTCTCGTTAACGACAATGCCGTTTGCCTGCGCCATGCGTTTATTAGAGCCGACAGCGCGCATCGCAAGTCCATATTCGGTATAAAGGAACCAGGCAACCAGCAACCCGCCAATAATGGCGCAGATGGCCACAAAGATGACCTTCATATACATATCGGCTAACCCTAATCCCTCAAAAGGTGTGAGTACCGTCGGTTCCATAATCAAGGCAACATTAGGCTTGCCCATTACCCGCAGGTTTATGGTATACAGGGCTGTCATGGTAAGTATGCTTGCCAGCAGATGAAGAATGTTGAAACGCAGATTTAACCACGCAGTCACCAAACCAGCACAAGCGGCAGCAAGCGTACCTAATAAAGTCGCCAGGTAGACATTTTGTCCGGCCACAATTAAGGTTGCGGTAACAGCGGCGCCAAGCGTGAAACTGCCGTCAACGGTCAAATCCGGAAAATCCAAAATGCGGAAGGTGAGATAAACCCCAATGGCAACCAGGCCATAAATAAAGCCTATCTCTAATGTTCCTAAAAAAGCAAAAGCAGACAAATTAATAACCCTTATTATTCAATGATTTTAGTTGCACGAGCTAAAACAGCGGCAGGGATTTCTACGCCCATTTTGGCGGCCATTTTGGTGTTGACAAATAAGCTGGTGCCTTCCGCCAATTTAACATCGATCATGCCAGGTTTTTCACCTTTTAATATGCGCACAACAATATCACCAGTTTGTCGGCCCAGGTCAGCGTAGTCATAGCCAACTGCCGCTACGGCGCCGCGTTCTACCGAATCTGTATCGGCAGCAAACACGGGAATTTGAGCATCTATTCCAACTTTCACAACAGATTCAAAAGCACTAACAATAGTATTATCAGTTGAGCAGTAGATAGCATCCACTTTCCCAATAAGTTGTTTAGTGGCAATCATTACATCGGATGACTTGGGTGCAGGAGACTCAATAACGGTGACGCCTATCTCCTCTGCAGCTGCTTTTAAATTATTAACGATTGAGACCGAGTTTGCCTCACCCGGATTATAAGGGATACCAAGCGTTTTTAGGTTAGGCAAAAATTCTTTAATTAACGCGAGCTGCTGCTTAACATTAACCATATCTGACAGGCCGGTAACATTACCACCAGGTTGAATTAAGCTGCTAACAAGCTTCGCACCGACAGGATCTGTTACCGCCGAAAACACCACCGGAATATCTTTACTCGCACTGGCAGCAGCTTGGGCTGAGGGGGTCGCAATAGCGACAATAATATCAGGTGCATCACCGACCATTTTACGGGCTATTTGCGCTGCAATAGCTGGTTGTCCCTGCGCGCTTTCATAGGTGAATTTCAGTTCATCACCCGTATAGCCATTTTCATTCAACACTTCTTTAATACCATCACGTACGGCATCCAGTGCAGGGTGCTCTACAATAGCAGTGGTCGCGACATAAACAGTTTTAGCTTGTAGGCTACTGCACAAAACAACAGTTGATAATGCTATTGCTTTAAAGATTGAATTTAATTTCATTTTATAATTCCTTCTATAAATTTGTAATTATTTTTAGTTTGATAGCGCACTGACTAATGGGCACTCTGCTGGTATTTTTTGATAGAGCAAATCTAACCTTATCAGCTAAATTAAACAATGTAAAAAACACGATTAATAAAATGTAATGCGGGTAACTTTGTTTTGTTATATAGCCACGCCAAGTCAAGGTGGAAGAGTCTGCATGACAATAAATGATGAGGTTCTAAGCAGAAGGCTGACTATCTAACCACTCTAAATCAACACCTTCTAACCACGAAGTTAGCTGTAATTTTAACCAGCAAGATTGATTAGATATTTACCTGGATTATGGAATTAGGCTTCCAATTCAAGTGCTATGCAGGTACAACCCTTTTCGCAACTAACACCCGGTTCGCCTTGACTGGAAACGGATAATGTTAATGGCAGCCGGCAGGTAGCACAAAGTACTGTTTCACCTTTACCTATTTTCTTAATCAAATTACGCTGTTCGTTAAATGATTTTGCGGTTGATTTGTTAATTGCAGAGAAATCTAGTTTTGTCATTATTGTTGTCTCGATCTGACGGCTACGAGCTTCGAGTCGAGGGCTACGAAGTTCGCA
>DATCZZ010000116.1:0-7319 GCA_036525635.1 Psychromonas sp.
TTGTTAATGACTGCAAAAAGTGATTCATACAGAGTCCAGGTCTGATTGAAATAGTCTCTCAGCTCCTGACGTTTAGTCTCCTCATCCGTGCCGGTCAGCAGGATGATCCGAGCATTTCTAATTTGTTTACAACCCATATCGCCGTCGAACTCCCTTGGAAAAACAGCTGCCGCCAGTTGCTGTATCAGTTAGTGCCAGTTTAAAATCTAGTTCATTTTTGCTGGTTTTTACATTCTCATTATCATTATGGTGTAAAAATATAAAATGGACTTGCGCTGCCACCGCCTGCGCAACGGGCAGATTGAGCCCCTTCAGTGCTTCAGTAACAAAGCGCCAAAAGATCCCGTACGAGAGAAATATTTTCATTTAAAACAGATGGTTATCTAGTCTTGTTAATTCAGCTGATGATAGTTCTGCTTTAGGAACTAAACTTGTAATGAGAGCCAAAAGGTGTTCGCGCATCTTGCCGTTTTTAAATAAGGCTAAATAGAGTCCCTCTATAAAAAACGGAAAAATGGCGTCAACTGTATTGAGAGAAAATCCATGAAATTAGTGTTAGCCCAGATAAATTATACCGTTGGGGATATTGAAGGTAATTTACAGAAGATTCTCACTGCCTATAGCAAGGTGAGTGATGAGAATGCCCTGCTCATTTGTACTGAACTCGCATTGACCGGTTATTATCCTCAGGATCTGGCTGCTAAAGAAAGCGTGTTACAAAGACAAGATAACGCGTTGCAGCAATTGACGAAAGCAACCAGGGGAAAATCCTGCGGTATTGTTGTCGGCTACATAGCCAGAAATTATGGGTCACCTGGAAAGGGACTGTTCAATGCACTGGCGGTATTAAGCAAAGGTGTACAACTGTTTGAATATCACAAACGGCTGCTGCCGACCTACAATGTGTTTGATGAAGCGCGCCATTTCAATCCGGGCAGTAATAGCGGCATGCTTCGCTATCAAGGCATGCAATTTGGCTTTCTCATTTGCGAGGATGCCTGGGCTAGGACTGAGAGCCTTATCTATGCCCATGATCCGGTAAATGAATTGCAACAGCATCAACTGGATTTGGTTATTGTTATTAATGCCTCCCCCAACAACCTCGGCAAGATGCAAGAACGGCTCGCCATTGTCAGCAAGGTTGCCTGCAAACTCAATGCGCCGGTGGTTTATGTCAATCAAGTGGGCGGTAATGACGAGTTGGTATTTGACGGCGCGAGTTTTGTTATGAATCGCGAAGGTAAACTGGCTTATCAAATGCCGGCGTTCCAGGAGCAAATTGGCGAAATGGAGTTTGCGGCGATCCATAAACAGCATGCACTTCCCCTTTTACCAAGTAATAGTGAACTGATTTTCAAACAAACCGTACTGGGCCTTAGAGATTATGTTCACAAATGTGCTTTTAGCAAGATTGTTATTGGCGCATCTGGCGGCATCGATTCCGCTGTAACCCTGGCTATTTGTAGCGCGGCAATTGGCAGTGAAAATGTCACGGCCATTACCATGCCCTCTCAGTATTCATCTGCAGGCAGTGTCAATGATTCAACGCTTTTGTGCCGCAACCTGGGTGTCAAGCTGTTAACCGCACCTATCAAAGAAGAGTTTGAATTGGCCGTGAAGCAGTTTGCCTTGATGACAGGTGAACAACCTTCTGGGCTGACTCAAGAAAACATGCAGGCGAGAATACGCGGGCGAATATTGATGGAATACAGTAATCACTTTGGTGCCCTGGTTATTTCAACGGGGAACAAAAGTGAAATGAGCGTGGGTTACGCGACGCTGTATGGCGATATGAACGGGGGGATTAACCCGCTGGGTGATCTTTACAAAATGGAAGTTTATGCTTTGGCGGAATTTATTAATGAAAAAGCAGATCAGGAAATTATTCCTAACTCCATTATTAAAAAAGCGCCGAGCGCCGAGCTTTCCGAAAACCAGGTGGACAGTGATTCGCTACCCGAGTACCCGTTGCTCGATGCGATATTAAAGCTGTATATCGAAGGTGACTTGTTAGATGTTGCAGAGAGTCGCCAATGTGAAAAAATCATTGCACGATTCGGCTGTTCACCGGAAGAGATCCTCAAAATTCACAAAATGGTCGACAGAGCAGAATTTAAACGCCGCCAGGCACCGCCAATAATAAGAGTACAGAAAAGAAGCTTTGGTAAGGGCCGCTGGTTGCCCGTGGCGGCCAAATATTAACAGTGCTGCCATGAGTTACGGCGCTTCTATGGGGGCCTCACTTTTTATCATGCCGAGATAATTTCTGAGGTTGTTTTAGGGCCGGTTAAGCCAGGGAGACACTAGCCTAAATTGCTAATTTGTATAGGAGTTGTTAACATTCCCTGTAGATATACTGTCTATTACGTCCCATAAAATCAATTCTGGCTATTCCTTCTAGTATTTGTTCTCGAATAATTCAAATGCTTAATAATCTATAACTAGCTTCAGATCTAATAAGAGAACAGCGCTATGATAATGACCATCAGACCTCTTGTATTACTCCTCATAAGCTGTTTTTTGTTAATGCTGGGTTATGGTTTAAGTAATATTTTACTGCCCGTAAGAATGCAGCATGATGGCGTCAGCCTTAATAACATTGGTATCGTTTTGTCTATGTTATCCGTGGGTTTTTTGGTCGGGGCAATCTACAGCCGCAAGCTATTGCAGCGAGTGGGGCATATCAGAATATTTGCCATGTGCGGCAGTTTAACATCGGTAGCTATTTTATTATCAGGCCTTTATCCGGATCCCCTGATTCTGGGGTTAATGAGGATAATTACCGGGTTTTGTATTGCTTGTGCCAATGCCACTATCGACAGCTGGTTAAGTAATAGTGCGACTGAAAAAAACAGGGGAAGAATACTTTCCATTAACCAGATGGTGTTAATGTCGGCTTTGTTTTCCGGGCAGTTTTTATTGAATATCGCACCTGTAGATGAAGTGACTTTATTTGTTGTTGCGGGTATTTTGTTGAGTTTATCGATCACGCCAATCGTTATCAGTAAACAAAAAGGCCCGCAAATTGAAGATAGTCAGTCTATGTCTTTAATGACTATTTTTAAGTTGTCACCCTTAGGCGTTGTCAGCTGTTTTTACTGCGGTCTTTTATATGCCGGGTTATTAAATATGCTGCCTATTTTCGCCAGTGATAACGGTATAGAGGGGTTGAATCTCTCCATTTTCATGGGGGCCGCCATTTCAGGCGCGATCATATTTCAGTTTCCCATTGCCTATTTGTCTGATCATTTTGATCGCCGAAAAATCATGTTGGCCATGGTCATAATGGTTATTATATTGTCTCTCTTCGTTCCACTACTTACCACTCTGGATATGTTTAATTTAAGTTTACTGGCAATTGCAATAATCACCGGAATGGTTGCTTGCCTTTATCCTATGAGTATGTCTGAGACTTTTGATAAAGTCCTAAAAGAACATATTTTAGCAGCAATGTCCTCGCTATTATTAATCTATGCATTAGGCAGCATTTTGGGGCCATACTTTGCATCTGTGGTGATGAGCTTGTTTGGGAGCAGCGCGTTATTTACATTTATGATTATTACCGCAATCACTTTGCTGATATTTATTATTATACGAATGCAAAGGCGCACGGCATTACCCTCTGATGAGCAAGAGCATTTCATTATGCAAACACCCTCCGGTGCTGTTTCTGAGTTAGATCCGCGAACCCAATATCATCAACTTTCATTCGAACAAAATGCAGAGGCAGATGTTGTCATCAGTCTGGCAACTAAAAACCCATCTGCGGCGGTTAATATGGCAAAAGCGTTAGCGCAGAAAGCCCCGCACAATGCAGCAAACCTCGCGGCCGCATTAATTACCATTGAACAGATAGATATTGCTAAACTGTACGCAGCAATTACAGCTGCCGCTCCCGAGATGGCTATCCATATCGCAGAAAATTTAACCCATACCTGCCCGGAAAAAGCTGAACAGTTAGTTGACTGGATAACAACCGAGTACCCGGAGCAATTTACCAATATTGTCGTCGCGATCGCAAACGCTATGCCTGGTAACGGTATTGCTGTTTTGGAATTAGCGGCAAAGAATATGTTTGCAGAATACCCAGAGGAACTCCTGGAGATGACCGAACAGTACATGACCCATTTTTCAGACTCTTTAAATGAAATGCGCCCGGTGGATCGGACAGCAATAGCATCGGGACAAACAGCAACTGAGCTATATAACCGCTTAACCTATGTTTCCCCTGAACAATCCGCTGAATTAGCGTTAACTGTGTCGGGAGCATTGCCTGCATCATCCAACCTCGTCGCTGCAGCCTATGTTAAGAACTTGCTTGAAAATGAACAAGCAGATACCACAAATGCATCTGAGCAGATTGAAAATGCGGTGAATGATTACATCACTCAGATAGTCGAAAATATTCCTGAGCATGCCGTAAATATTGCCACTACAATAGTTGATTCAGTTCCTAATGTGGCATCAGAGATGGTGGTGCTACTGCAGGACGCGGGTGCAGCTGAAACGAATGAGTTAACCATATCTGTTGATGATAAACCTGAACAGAACGCGTTAGAAGAACAGTTGTTAGATGCGGTACAAACACAGGCCGATTCGTTTAAATAAGCATTAATTCTAACCTTGCCCTGCGCCTGTCATGCATTGCCTGTTTAACGTTCACCGGTTCGTCGTTAAGCATAACCATCTCAGTTACTGTGTTGCCGGTGAACCCAGCCTGTCAAAGGTATCGCCTGTCACAGCAGCAAGGCGGATCGGCTGATCTAGCCAGCCTGTCCACCTGAGCAAAGTTTTGTTCAAGCTTACCCTGCAAACGCAGCGCATTGAGCCTAACCGGTAAATGGCGGTGCTCAAATCACTGTTTCGCGGAGTTAACTTTCAAATGAAAGTTTATCCGCAAAGACACCCTTCCAGTCTTCACTAAACTGTTCAACAGCAGGCTGCACCGATGGGTGGGCAAACATTTGCGCGGCGACATCAACGGGCAGCGTGATCGCTTTAATTCCCAGCTTCATCACTTCCATTGCTTGCTGGGTGTTCTTGAAACTGGCGGCTAAAATTTTTGCAGGCAGCTGATTGCGCTCGAGAAGTAACTGCAGATCCGCGACCACCTGCACGCCATTGCCATTGATTGCATCGATGCGGTTGACATAGGGAGCAAGATAGTCTGCACCGCAGAGCGCAGCTAAGAAACCTTGCTGGGCTGAGTAAATGGCAGTGGCAAGCACTTGAATGCCCTCTTTTTTAGCTAATTTTATTGCGGCAAGGCCGGTTTCTGTTGCCGGTATTTTCACCACTATATCATAGGGGAGTTCGCTTAATTTACGGGCTTCCTGGAGCATCCCCTGCAGATCCGTACTGACTACCTGAGCGTGGAATCTAGGTGTGTTACTTAATACTGCACTCATCCCCTTTAATGTTTCGTTCAGCCCTTTTTTTTCTTTTGCCAAAATAGTTGGGTTTGTGGTTATCCCTTTCAGCGGCAGACAGCTATCAAAGCGTCTGACTTCTTCTATATCGGCTGTGTCCAAGTAAAGTTCGATCATATTTGCCTCTCTTATTTTGTGGGTGAATAGACTATAGATCTGCCTACCTTATTGGCGCTTGATCTGGATCAATTCAATCTTCATTTGAAAGGCTTATTGTTTCATTTAATGAAGGAGAAGCTTTCATCTTATAATTTTCCCTTCACTCATATTGCACGGGTATGCTCTAGCGCTGACAGATGAGGATTTATATGTACTTTAATATTCAACGATTTTCGACTCATGATGGGGATGGCATTCGCTCTATCCTTTTTTTGAAAGGTTGCAGCTTGTCCTGCGCCTGGTGTCAAAATCCAGAAAGCCGCAGCAGCAGCCACTCGCTATTGTTTGATCAACGCAGTTGTATCACGGATTGTAATCTATGCAGCACAGCCAGTCAGGGCATAGTTCGCAAGAATGGGAGAATAACCATAAATCGACAACGCATCCTAGATGACGATCTGCTTGCATTACAAAAGGTCTGTCCAAGTGAAGCGCTGAGTGTTTGCGGGAAACCAGCGGAGCAGGATCAGCTGTTCGATATATTAATGAAAGATAAGCCTTTTTATGATCAAAGTGGTGGTGGCGTGACGTTTTCAGGTGGCGAGCCGTTACTGCAGCCCGATTTAGTGGCGGCGCTGGCAACCCGCCTGCATAACGCGAACGTTGCTACCGCAATAGAGTCCTGTATGCATGCACCCTGGAAAAATATTGAAAAAGTGGCGCCGCATATCGACTGCTGGCTTGCCGATCTCAAGCATGTCGATGATCAAAAATTCCTGGCCTGGAGCAGAGGCTCGCTACAACGCATTAAAGAGAATTATCGCAAATTGGCGCCGATTGCCAAACGGATAGTGATCCGTGTGCCGGTCATTCCCGGTTTTAACGATAGCGACGCTGAGCTGCAGCAGATTATTGATTTTGCAGCTTCACTTGAAAATTGCACCGAGCTTCATCTCCTGCCCTATCACACCCTCGGCATTAACAAATATCGCTTATTGGATCTGCCCTATGAGTGTTCACAGCAACCCTTGAATAATCCTGAACTGCTGCAGAGAGCGCAGCAGTACGCAAGCGAAAACAGCAAACTTAACGTAACAATCAGAGGTTAATTATGGAATTGAATTTTTTATCTGAGCGCATCAAAGCGCACAAAATTGAGCTGGTAAACATTGTCACGCCGCCCGTTTGTACCGAGCGAGCCGAGGCCTATACCAAAGCCTATCAAGAAAATGAAGATAAACCAGTCATTGTGCAGCGGGCACTCGCGCTACAGGCGCATCTGCGTACCCGAACTATCTGGATTAAACATGATGAGCTGGTTGTCGGTAATCAGGCAAGCAAGGTGCGTGCAGCCCCTATTTTTCCAGAGTACACGGTGCGCTGGATTGAAGCCGAAATTGATGAGCTGGCGGATCGTCCGGGAGCGGGTTTTGCGGTCACAGCAGAAGATAAAAAGAATATTCATAAGCTCATACCCTATTGGCGAGGCAAAACGGTGCAGGATCGCTGTTACGGCATGTTTAGCGATGAGCAGCAGGATATTTTGGCAACCACTATTATCAAAGCGGAGGGCAATATGACCTCTGGTGATGCGCACCTTGCGGTCGATAATGAAAAAATTCTTAAACTGGGGATGGATGGCCTGCTTGCACAGGTGCGTGATTTACGTTCAGCAAATGATGTTTCTACATTTGAAGGTTTGAGAAAAGAGCAGTTCTACAAATCGGTTGAAATTGTGCTGCTGGCTATTCAGGAGCATATGCTGTGCTATGCGGATCTGGCGCTGCAAAT
>DATCZZ010000117.1:0-5334 GCA_036525635.1 Psychromonas sp.
CCCATGAAAATTGCAGTGCTGTTGTGTTCTCAAGCGGGTGATGCTGCTACAGGTTATGCAGCGGCATTGGCAATGAGTAATACGACATTGCCCTAATGAGTAATGATGGAGAGCTGTATTTTGTTGATTATCATGAGAGTACTGCAGTAATTACTGCAGTACTTTTGGCTACAGCTGGTAATTATGTGCCTTATGAACATCACCGACACCTCTTACTGGTGGTGCAAGTACTTGGTCTGCTTCAGGCTCATGTTTTAAACTACGAAAAAAACGCTCTGTTGGGGCATTGTCCCAGCATTCCCCTTTACCGCTTATACTGACATCCATTTTCATGGTGTTAAGTAACTCAGGCAGGCTTCACTGCGTTCGAGGACGATAAAGATTTGAATCGATGGCTTAAATGCCCGAGAACTTATTTGTTTAACAGGTACTTTATTCTGGTTTTGAGAATATCTTTTGCAATACGGTTTTTTCCGCCGCGCGGCACAATAATATCGGCATGTTGTTTCGAGGGTTCAATGAACTGTAAAAACATCGGACGGACGGTTTGGGTATATTGTGATAAAACGGACTCCATGGTTCTTCCTCGCTCAGCCATATCACGCACTAAACGACGCATAAAACAGATATCGAGCGGTGTATCGATAAAAATACTGGCATCTATCTGCTCACGTAAAGCTGAATCAGTAAGTAATAAGATCCCTTCTAAAATGATCACTTTTTTGGGTGTCATGACCACAGATTGTTGCGTACGGGTATGCTCGGTATAACTGTAAACCGGAATATTAACGGCGCTGTTATTTTTTAACATTTTCAGATGAGAGCACAACAACTCATGCTCAAACGCTTTGGGATGGTCATAATTAGTTAATTTACGTATCTCTAACTCAAGGTGACTTTGATCCCGATAATAAGAATCCTCCGAAATAATACCGATTTGATCAGTACCAATTTCATCACACAGCTCCTGATAAATAGTGCTTGCAATTAAGCTTTTACCCGATGCGGAAGCCCCAGTGATTGCAATAACAACACAATGTTTTGTATTCAACTTTTTAAAACCTCAAGCAAATAAATAGACATAAAAAATAAAGCTTATATTTTGCAGCAGTCGCACAACACCACAGGTTAAGATTAAACTATCTCCCGCTGTTTTTAATCGGTCGCGCCATACGCTGAAAAAAATTAAGAGATAAGTTGTTATCCCATTGATTACAGATGCTGTTGTATTTTCTCAACCAGATAAGCTAAACCATCCTGATCTTCCTGGGTGAAGCGGTTTTTTATCGGACTGTCGATATCGAGCACTAATGCAGGAGCCCCATGGATACTGATCGGCAGTACAATTTCAGATTGGCTGTTTGCATCACAGGCAATATGACCTGCAAATTGATGCACATCTGCCACTCTCTGTATTGTGTTGCTGGAAAAGGCTTTGCCGCACACGCCGCGATCTAAAGGAATGCGAATACAGGCTGGCAGCCCCTGAAAAGGCCCCAAAACTAACTGTTCATCCTTGAGTAAATAAAAGCCTACCCAGTTAATATTATCCAGGCTCATGTTGATTAAGGCGCTGAGGTTAGCCAGGTTTGCAATCAAATCGGTTTCATCTTCAATTAATGCAACTGCTTGCTGGGTTAATAATTCATATTCTTGAAATGTCATTATTTTTCATTATTAGGTTAGGGTTAAATTTTTTCACCCAGGCCATTTTACATACATAAAACAGGTAAAATGGCCTGAGGAAGCGTTATAAGGCAGGGGGAGCTGTACTGACAAAATCACTATCTGTTTTGGCCAGTGCTAGAAACTTGGTTAGGTTACTCAATTTACTAATATCAATTAGATCTCTGTATAAAGCCCAGTCGAGGAAACAAGCCAAACGTAAAAAACCATCCTTAAGCGGCAGCTCTGTGCTTAAATCTAGCTTATTAAGCGCTCCCAATCCTGATAACACCCGTTCTGATTGGCGTTGTAGGTACTTGCTGTCGGCGATTTGGATATTATCCATCGTTCTTAATAAAAAGATATTAACAGTTGTATCCAATAATGTATCAGCAAGGCAAAAGAGATCAAAATCTTTAATATCCTGGAAAAAGTTTCCGCCTGCCTTTTGCCGCAGATAGTTAATAATTGAACTTGAATCAGTGAGGGTAAGATCACCATCAACGAGCATCGGCACTTTTTTTGTCGGCGATAACTGCGCACTTTGAACGAAGTTCGTTTCAATAAACTCGCATGCTAATTTTGTTTGTAGTAAGACTATTCGGCAGTGACGTACAAAAGGTGAGGTATAACTACCATAAATTTTCATTGTTGATCCTTAAAACCGAAAGTTGACGGACAGCAAGCCAGATAAATATCTGCTCAATCCTGCTGGTTGAAATAAACCTTAACCCTGCTGTTTTCATCTATTTTTCCAGCGCACTTTTAATTGATTTACTCAGATGGATAAACAGAATAGGTGTTAACTGATTAATATTCAATGCAAAAACAGATAATTCAGCAAAAAAAAAATCCCCCGTACCAGCAGGAGGATTTAACGATTTAAAAAATTAAAGATTTCACTTTTTACGTTCAGATTCTTCAAGTTCTTCAATATCTTCATCTGATAACCACAGTTCATGATTAGGGTCCACTTTTTCAGAAATAGTAAGTTCAATCCCCATCTCAGCGAGTTCTTTAAGCGTTAAATTATCAGCAAGCCTCATCACCTGACCCGCAGCATTATGAAAGTGCATAATTTCCTCCTTTGTCCTATTACCCACCTATTATTTTAGTCCACAATTGAAAAACAACTGGTTAAATAAAATTTCTTTATGAGAAAGTTTTGTTTTTTTAGAGGCATATTATATTAAAGAGCTTAAGACGGTGCTTTTGACAGGCAGATATATTGATAAACTACAATATTTTCTGCTAACTAAAGCTACTTACCTGCTTATATGCACAACCCGTTGCCTGCATCATTATCCATTAGTATTGCTGACACATGCACCGGAGCTATTTTATCGTTCAACTCTATTAAAATATTGGCCTCAAGCACTCCAGGTATGGTAACCGAGCAAATAACACCAGCAACATAAGCCAGAATTCAACGTATCAGAATTTAAGATACGGCAGGTCAAGTATGCCGGAACTCCAATCGTAATCCCCATCACCATTTGTATCAGCCTTGATCTCAATCTGGTCAGCGTTAATTACTGACAATAAAGCTTTGGTATGTGCGCCTCCAGTAACAAGCAGTTCACCAGAATCCACACCATAAACTCCGTCATAGAGTATGAATGGAGTGACAGATTCAAGCTCAACGTACCCATAAACAGGATGGTAATACAAACCGGACTCAAACGTTATTTCAACTGTGCCCGTCGTTATAATTTCGGTAGTGATCTTGTAGTCTTCTATTTTATACACTTTGCGATCAGAATTATTTCGAATCAGGTAATTCATTGTTTGTATTAAAGAACCTGGCCCAAATTCATTGAGAATTTTACCACTGATAGAAACTGAACTGCTTTCAGAAGCAACAGTTAATTGATCAGACTCCATACTAATATTTATAATCTCTCCTGTATTAAGATCCGCACTACCTGCTATATCCACTGTACCGGAAGTAGTCACACCATCTTCACAATAATCGCTGAACTGCCCTGCACCATAAAACTCACCATTTGTATTATCAATATTGACTGTGACCGTTTTGCTGCCACCACAGTTCCCTATGTCTGTATCTGAATTAGGCACTATAGTTCGTAATTTAGCGAAAGGCTCTGATTGCTCATCGAGAACCAGCATATTCCAATAGTTCTCATCAATGGGGCCACCAAAATACCCCCCCAGAGCCAATTCAGCGGCATTATCTGCGTCAATGATTGCCCTTTCTGTCGAACCTGTATAATTGATGCCAATGTTATCCTGACCTCCTCCCCCGCAAGATATCAAAAATAGCGACAGTATAACGAACAACAGCAGTGATAATATTTTTCTCACTAGCACTTGAATTTTCATCTCTAGCCTCCTAATAATACCAAAATACCTGCTCAATCAAACGCCTTGCTCTCATCCATTTTACTGCGCAATTTTTGCCCATTTAATTAAGCGGAATGGTATGACTTAACATGTTAGTTAAGGACTGAATTTCACAACTTCATACCCACTTAGAAATTGCTTGTCCGCTATTTTGAGTATAGTAGCGACCATATCCACTTACAAAAATTAATGGTTTTTTCTGATGGCTTGTTTATCGCAGCTTCAAAATTACAGCGGGTTAATACAAATATGGCCAGAGGTAGGGGAAATGGATGCAAGCCAGAGTAGTAATAGAAAT
Source organism: Psychromonas sp. (assembly GCA_036525635.1). Lineage (GTDB taxonomy): Bacteria > Pseudomonadota > Gammaproteobacteria > Enterobacterales > Psychromonadaceae > Psychromonas. Next base: position 4,328 of record DATCZZ010000117.1, read on the forward strand.
ATGAAATAACTGAATTACTATATTTATGAATGCAGCTGAACAGGTCTGCTGAAAAACGCCTATTTTAAAGGTGCCCTATGAAGCAATATGGCCGCGACGACAATAGCAAACACAGGGCATCCGATTGTACTCGCTATTTTGGTCTCTGTTCCGATGTAAAAACAAAGGTTCCGTCTGATTTTTTCTTCTGATGGAAAAAACTCTGGTATGGAAATAATCTTAATTTGGTCTTAATAGTGAGAACAATCAATACCGAGCAATAGACAGTAACCAATGACAAAAACAAGTTATTATCTGTGCTTGAATTAAAAGCCTCGTATATGACTTTCGCACTAAGGTAGATAAAGAAATAGTAACTGATGGCGCTTTTCTTTAACACAAAATAGGTCACGATCATCGGCACCAGCAGGTGCCCCAAATAGAGGTTGCCCTGCATAAACGCTCCAGCAGCATATAAGGAAGCGATAGGTAGCCAATACATAAGCAAAATTAACGTATTCATCCAGCCATATTGCTCAATGGCCGCTTTATCCGGGATCATCGCCAATGCCATTGAGCCGGGTCCGGGCTGTCCACCGGCAGACTGGTATCGGGAAAATGCCAGGTATTTACTGCCCCCGTTTTTTACATCTTGTTGCATCTGCTTGATTGGGGAGAGCACTTTATCTTTTTTCATCACTTTCACTTTCTGTTATTTGAGCATGGCTGCAGCTGTTTAATAGTTGCGATGGCATCAATCCTTTATGCCATGCTCACGACAAACACTGCGCGGGAACGGCAAATCAGCACGCTAATAGCGATGAATTATATTTGCCGGGTAATGGGGGCAGTATACCCCCTTTACCCAAAGGTTAATGTTAATTGCAACAGAATTTTTCATCTCATTGTTAGTTTGCTGTTCAGCACGTCCCTTAAGCAAGTTTGCCAGGGTATACCCCCGCACAAGAAGAAAAGCCCCCTATACATGACCTTATATAGTGCACTGCACTTTATTAATGCACAAAATT
>DATCZZ010000118.1:0-2439 GCA_036525635.1 Psychromonas sp.
GACCAAAGCGTCAATGAGGAGATGGGCACATCATCAATTGCCCGCGGTTTGATCAATGGCTGACCGATGCCGGCATGCATCGGCAGTTTATCCATATTTGAATAAACCTGATTATACAGGTTTACAATCGCGTCGTTGCGCTTTTCCCCCACTTCAAAAACGACGATAATCATCGCGCCATCGGGTTGTGAAAAAGAGTAAGTGGTATCGATCCCCTTTATTTCAGAAATAACCTGCTCGATGGGAATGGTGACCAAGTTTTCAACTTCTTTTGCTGATGCGCCGGGAAAGGGGATATAGATATCTGCAAAAGTGACATCAATTTGCGGCTCCTCCTCCTTGGGGGTGACCATGATAGCGAAAAAACCTAATAGTAATCCCACGATTGCAAGTAATGGAGTGATTGCCGAGTTTTGGAAATAGTGAGCAATTCTTCCTGAAATATTAAGTGCTGGGTTCATTATTTAGCCTCCAGCTGTTTTAACTTTTGGTAAGCATCAATACTGATTTTATCGCCGTCATGTAATCCAGCTAAAATTTCAACCTCGTCATCCTGTTTATTACCAACACGAACCTGTGTTAAAACCGCCTTACCCTTTACATCCCGATATACCGCATTCAGTTCGTTGTTGGTCAAAATCGCGCTACTGGGAATGCGAATCGTGTTTGATTGCCCCCTGACAAACTCTGCTTTAACCCACATTCCCGGCAATAAAAGTTTTTCTGTAGCGGGCAAATCTATGCGTACTTTAAAAGCATGCGATTGTGCGTCTGCATAGTTAAACAGGGTGATTTTTTCTGAAAATAGTTTGCTGCCATCGTTCAGGGTAATAATGAATGCAGGATTATCCCGCAGCGGCTGCAGATAACGCTGCGGTACTTCAGTTACCGCGCGCAGGTTTTTTAACGACATGCCGGAAAAAAGTGGCTCGCCGGGATTGACCGTTTCACCTATTTCAACATGGCGCTCTGTAACAACGCCTGAGTAGGGGGCTTTGATAATGGTATAATCCAGGGACTCTTTGGCTTGTGCTAAATTAGCCTGGGCTGCGTTAATGAGTTGTTTATTGGTTTCAGCCGCCGCTTTAGCCTGATCTAATTGACCTTGTGAGATCGCCCCTTTGGGGAAAAGTTTTTTATAGCGATCATAGGTTAATTTTGCTTCATTGTAGGAAGCTTCTGCACGTAAAACCCCAGCCTCCGCAGCGGCTAGCTGTGCGCCTTGCTCCTTATTGGTTATTTCCAATAAAACGCTATCTTTTTCGACATAATCGTTAGTATCGAAGTTGATTTTTATAATACGTCCGCTGGTTTGTGCAGAAAGCGTTGCTTTATCAATGGGCTCAATGGTGGCATCCAAAATAACAAGGTGTTCTTTTGGCGTATTTTTTACCTCAAATAGTGTCTCGGCAATAAGCAGCTTGCTATAAGTGAAGGCAAAAAATATGCCGAGAAAAAGTGCTGAAGCTGAATAAGATTTTGATTTCATGAGTGAACCCTTCACAATGAATGTTAGTTTAACTTTAATTAGTTTATTCTAATAAAGTGCACTCTAATTTACAAGTCTGTAATGATTTATATTATAAAATGTAGTTGCTATCCCCATATTTGCCGCATGGTTTATGCCTAGAAAACGAGAATAAACAGCTGTCTTACTCTCTTTTCATTTAATTCAGCTATCAGGAAAACGCTGAATCTGCATCTTTAAGTCGTTTACATATATAATCCCTAAGAATTCATTTACCCTTATCTGTATATTTACCAATACCAATAAGCAAGGATCTAGCCATGCCAATAACTAACATGCAATCTCTTTTAAACATCATGGAAAAACTGCGCGATCCTGAAAATGGTTGTCCCTGGGATATTAAACAAACCTTTGATTCAATTGTCTCTCATACCATTGAAGAAGCTTATGAGGTTGCCGATGCAATTGAGCAGAAAGACTTTCAGGAGTTACAAGGTGAATTGGGTGATCTGCTCTTTCAGGTGGTCTTTTATGCCCAGATAGCGAAGGAACAAAATCTCTTTGAGTTTAACGATATTATTGAAACTATCAGTGAAAAACTGATCCGCCGCCACCCCCATGTATTTACTGACACTGAATTTGCAAATGAAGAGGAAGTGCATGCGAATTGGGAGGCTGAAAAAGAGAAAGAGCGTGCCAGGAAGGCCCGTTCTGAGAATAAAAGCAGCAGTGTTCTCGATAATATTCCGCTCGCTTTACCTGCATTAAACCGCGCCTATAAAATTCAGAAACGTTGCGCCGCTGTGGGGTTTGACTGGGATGCACTTGCCCCGGTGATCGCTAAAATAAAAGAGGAGATAGACGAAGTTTTAGTGGAAGTTGAGCGTGATGATTTGAGTGACCGGCAAAAACAGCTGCGTATTGAGGATGAGCTGGGGGATCTCTTATTTGCCAATGTAAATTTAGTGCGT
>DATCZZ010000119.1:0-2866 GCA_036525635.1 Psychromonas sp.
ACCGTGCCTGAAAAAACACCCTACAGCTTTCCAAGGGGAGCCAAACACGGCACATTTTTGCACACTTTATTTGAGCAGATCGATTTTGCAACTGCACAGGGGGATTCATTAAACCAGTATTTAATTGAACAACTTACTGCACATCATTATCAGGAGCCGGATTTGTGGGCTCCGGTGCTGGCGAAGTGGATTGAACAGATTCTGGATCAGAATTTATTTGCCGGCGGCAATATAAAACTAAGGGATCTGTCAGCGCAGCAGAAAAAAGTTGAAATGCAGTTTTTTATTCCTATGCAGCCACTGCAGGCAAATGAGGTAAATAGGCTAGTGCAAAAATATGATCCATTGTCGGCCCGGGCCGGACAGTTACAGTTCCAAACGGTACAGGGGTTTTTGAAGGGGTTTATTGATTTAACCTTTGAAAAAGACGGTAAATATTACCTGCTTGATTATAAGTCGAATCATCTTGGTGACAGTTTGCAGGATTATAATCAAAATAAAATGGAGGAGGCATTGCTCGAACACCGCTACGATTTTCAATATCAGCTTTATACCTTGGCACTGCACCGCTTACTTAAATCTCGTTTAGCAGATTACGATTATGAAACCCATGTTGGCGGGGTTTTTTATATTTTCTTACGCGGCATGCAGGGTGAACAAGAATCGGGAGTGTATTTTAACAAACCCAGTTTTAGCTTGATAGATGGACTGGATAAGCTTTTTTCAGGGCAAAATAACTCCGCCAAATCGCGACAGGAGTCAATATGCTAACGCAACTTAAGCAATGGAAAGAGTTTGGTCTATTACGTGCAATTGATTACCATTTTGCAACCTTTATGGCGGAGTTGGGCGCGGATAAGTTAACCCAATTAAGCGCAGCATTTTGCAGTGAATCTCTTGGCCTCGGGCATATCTGCTTACCTGTTGAAGAGATTGCCGGCCGTTTAAATGAAAAGTGTCTGCACAGTGGCGTAGACTTGCAGGATTTTTGCCGGCAACATGATATTGAGTGCTTACTGCAAAATACTCCTGAGGCACATGCGCTGTTAAGCGACTCCCTCTGTGTCGCTGATGATGCGCCGCTCTGTTTACAGTTTAATGCGCTGTATCTGGCCCGTTACGCCGTTTTTGAACAGCTCATTGCGGATAAATTGTTGGATCAGCCCGAGGTGTTTTTAGACGCAGAGATCAAAGCGGAATTAGATACGCTATTCGCTGTTAATTATACCTACTTGTGGCAAGCGTGGTGCGCTGATAGAAACCAGTCCCTGAGTCTGTTATGTGAAAAATTCCTGGATTATCTGCCTGCTGAAGAAGTTGACTGGCTGGCGGTCAAGGCGCTATTTTTAAGCGCGGAAACTGCTCAGGATTTACAGCCTCTGGATCTCTTGATTCCCGAGCATAAACGCTGTAATTGGCAAAAGGTCAGTGCCGCGTTAGCTTTTACCAGCGCACGCTGCGTTATCTCGGGCGGCCCCGGTACAGGTAAAACCACAACCGTCACCAAACTACTGGCGCTGCTGCTGAAATTTCAACCCGAGTTAATCATCAAAATGGTGGCACCTACGGGAAAAGCGGCTGCCCGCTTGACGGAATCGATCACCCATGCGTTAACAGAATTGGAGATTGAAGCGGCTGTCAGAGAGAAAATACCCAACGTTGCGAGCACCATTCACCGTTTGCTAGGGGTAAAAGCAAACAGTAACCATTTCCGTTTTAATCAGCAGAAAAAACTAAATGTGGATCTGTTGCTTGTGGATGAAGCTTCCATGGTCGATCTGCCGCTGATGGCAAAATTATTAATGGCGTTGCCGGATCATGCGCGGTTGATTTTATTAGGTGATAAAGACCAGCTTGCATCGGTTGAAGCCGGCGCCGTATTGGGGGATATTTGCCACTTCATTGAATCGGGTTACAGTACAGAGAAGGCGCAGCTGCTGGCGGAGTTGACGGGTTTTACTTCGTTAATGCAAGGCTCGCAAAGAGTATCAAAGATGGCTGATAATCTATGCTTGTTGCGGAAAAGTTACCGTTTTGACCAATATTCAGGTATCGGTTATTTAGCCAGTGCGATTAATCGCGGAGATGCAAACAGCAAACAGCTGCTGGCGCTATGCCAGAATTATGAGGATCTGCAGTTTTATCCGAATAGCAGCTTGAGCCGGAAAGAGTTGGCCGTGCTGGTGCTGCAAGGATACCGTCCCTATCTGCAAAACCTGTCGGTGATCACTGCAAACAATCGCGATCTCGCTAAGCAGTTATTAAAGCAGTTTAATCAATTTAAAATCTTGTGTGCGATTCGCGACGGGGAGTGGGGGGTAAACAGTTTAAATGCATTGTGCGAGAGTGTATTGCAAAAAGCGGGCTTGTTAAAATTGCATCAGGCTTACAGGGAGCCACAAAGCAGTTATACTCAGTGGTATGTCGGGCGTCCGGTTATGATCACGCAAAACAATTACCATCTGGGGTTATTCAATGGTGATATTGGTCTGTGTTTGATGGATGAATCAGGGCAATTACGCGTTTATTTCCAGATGCCTGATGCAACTATCGCTGATTTTCAGCCGAGCCGATTACCCAGTCATGAAACCGTTTTTGCCATGACCGTGCATAAAAGCCAAGGTTCAGAATTTACGCATACCGTATTAGCCTTACCTGAAAATAGTGTCCCGGTAGTCACCAGAGAACTGATTTATACAGCGATTACACGGGCAAAAAAACAACTGACATTATTTGCTGATTTACCGTTAATGGCCAGTGCGATACGCCATAAGACAAAACGGTTTAGCCGTTTAGTGGAACGCTTACATCGTCCCCCTGTCTCGCTTGAAGAAAAAGTCAAACAGAAAATAAAATAAAGTATTTT
>DATCZZ010000120.1:0-10755 GCA_036525635.1 Psychromonas sp.
CAAACGCCCCTGCAGATGGAGTTGTATAAACAATTTTCAATGTGCATAAATTGCGGCCTTTGTTATGCGGCCTGCCCGCAATACGCCTTAGACGATAAATTTACCGGTCCGGCCGTACTTGCCCTATTAGCACGATACAACCGCGACAGTCGGGATCACGGCGGGGCGGAGCGGATGAAAATAGTTAATCAGGAAGAAGGCGTATGGGGCTGTACTTTTGTCGGTTATTGCTCAGTTGTCTGTCCTAAAGAGGTGGATCCCGCTGCGGCGATTCAACTGCTAAAAGTGGAAAGCAGTAAAGATTATTTAATTGGTATGTTCAAACCAGATTAAGGAGAAAATAATGAGTAAACGTAAACCTTATAAACGCGAACTGCCTACCGACTGGTGGTTAAAGCATGCCTTTTACACTAAATATATGATCCGTGAAGGCAGCAGTATTTTTATCACACTATACAGCCTGATATTGGCCTGGGGAGTATTACGTTTAAGCCAGGGTGAAGCAGCTTTTAATGCCTGGATGGCCGCATTAGAAAATCCATTTGCAATTATCCTGCACCTGATAGCCTTGGCCTTGGCCTCGTATCACACCATCACCTGGTTTTCGCTGGCGCCCAAAGCGATTGCATTGTGGGTGAAAGGAAAAAGATTAGAAGATAAAGTTATTATTGCAGGCCATTACGCAGCACTGGTGGTTATCACTCTTTTCTGTCTAATCATTGTTACGTTATAAGGAGGTTGAAAATGTCCAATACTACTGAAAAGAGCTATAAACGTTCACATGAGCCGGTTTTCTGGGGATTGTTTGGCGCGGGGGGGATGTTAACCGCGTTTTTCACGCCGGTCATGATATTGATTACCGGAATCTTAATTCCGCTTGGTTTGATGGATAGTGAGAATCTGAGTTATGAAAAAGTGCATCACTTTGCAACAAGCTGGTACGGTGCTGGCATTGTATTGGTGCTGGTCGCACTACCTTTATGGCATACCCTGCACCGTATTTTCCATGCGTTGCACGATATCGGTATCAATCGGGGCCGCGATTGGCAACAGGTGATTTGTTACGGGTTTGCTTTTGCGGTAAGCGTATTTGTCTTTACCCTGCTGCTGCAGATGTTCTAACCCTTGCGCTTTTTCAGCAATAAAAAAACCAGCAAATTAGCTGGTTTTTTTATTGCTGAATCTGCTTAAAGTTATTTCTTCACACGGCTAACATATTCGCCGCTGCGAGTATCAACTCTTACAGTTTCACCAATTTGGATAAACAGTGGTACACGAATAACCGCGCCAGTTGCCAGTGTTGCTGGTTTACCGCCAGTACCTGCCGTATCACCTTTAAGCCCAGGATCAGTGTCAGTCACTTCAATTTCGACAAAGTTCGGTGGTGTTACCGCGATAGGATTGTCGTTCCAAGTAGTGATGGTACAGATATCTTGTTCAACCAGCCATTTAGCCATATCACCGACCGCTTTTTCTTCTGCCGCAATTTGTTCAAAGGTTTCGTTATTCATAAAATGGTAAAATTCACCATCATTGTAAAGATAAGCCAGATCAAAATCCATCACGTCAGCAGATTCAACTGACTCGCCAGATTTGAAGGTTTTTTCGATAACTTTGCCTGATAAAAGTTTGCGCAGTTTAACACGGTTAAACGCCTGCCCTTTACCTGGTTTTACAAATTCGTTCTCGATAATTGCACAAGGCTCATTATCAAGCATAAATTTTAGTCCGCTTTTAAATTCACTGGTATTATAGGTTCCCATCGTAATCTCACTCTAAATTGATTTATAAAAATGCCGCAAATAATTACCCTGAATAATACCCATCTGTTGCCAAGTTGGCAAAAGGAACTCGCTGATGCGGTCAAAAATCCACTGCAACTGTTGCAATTATTAGATATTTCGCCAGAAAGTATCAACTTAAGTGATTTCGCACGTAAAAGTTTTCCTATGTTAGTCCCTTTACCCTTTGTCAATAAAATGAAAAAAGGTGATATTAATGATCCTCTCTTAGCACAGGTTTTACCGGTAAAAGATGAAGAACTGCTTGCCGACGGTTACGGGGTGGATCCTTTAGAAGAACATAACAGTGCCCTTCCCGGTTTACTGCACAAGTACCAAAGCCGGGTCCTATTAATATTAAAATCAGGATGTGCGGTGAATTGCCGCTATTGTTTCAGGCGGCATTTCCCCTACCAGGATAATAATGTTAACAAAAAACAGTTGCAGGAGATCATCACCTATATCAAATCTCACCCGGAAGTGAATGAGGTTATTTTAAGCGGTGGCGACCCGTTAATGAGTAAAGATGATTTTTTACAGTACCTGCTCAATGAACTGGAATTATTACCCCAGCTGACACGCTTAAGGCTGCATACGCGCCTGCCGGTCGTGATTCCTGCCAGAATCACCAAGCAGCTGTGTGATATGCTTAATAAGAGTCGCTTTAATGTGGTCTGTGTATTACATATCAACCATGCTAATGAAATCGACCAGATATTTAAAGATGCGGTGAGTAAACTGGCTAACGCTGGCGTGCAATTATTAAATCAAAGTGTTCTGCTGAAAGGCGTGAATGACAATAAGCAAGCGCTGATTGCCCTTAGTGAAGCGCTTTTTGATGCCCATATATTACCTTATTACCTGTTTTTATTAGATAAAGTACAAGGCGCCCAGCATTTTGATTTGAGCGAGCAACGAGCTAAACAGTTAATCCAGCAGATGAACATCGCATTACCGGGTTATTTAGTGCCGCGACTAAGTAGGGAAATTGCGGGTCAGAAAAGCAAGACATTGATAGCAACGGCATAATAGAATACGCAGATATTTAGCTGAACTGTTCAGGATAAATTAGCTATAATTGTGTTTAAAAAGGGGAGAATAATGAATAAAGAAAATGTAATTAAACACTTACAAGAAAATATAAAGATAATTTACCATCGCGCCGTTGATGCAGATAAAATGCTTGCGCAATTACGCCAGCAAAAAAAAGCGGGATTTGCACAAATTTTTGCTAACGATAGCGCCTTTAAAAACCATTCCACAACTTTCTTACCCTATGTTGAAGAATTGGCTGCGGATCTGCAGGCAGTCCAAACTGACAATGATGAGCATTACAAAACCTTAATTCCTGAACTGGTGGTTAAAATTGAGCTGCTTTTTAAAACACTTCAGGCTTTTAAAAACAATTTAAAAGAGTAACCGCTCATCTTAACCAGCGCAGGCTGTTAATGATTAGCCTGTAACCACTACTCCAACTCAACAAGCGGGCGGAAGGTGAGCTCATGCACCACGACATCTTCAGGATTATTAAGTAGTTGGCTTACCATTCTTGCCACACTTTCGGGGCGCATATATTGAGGGCGCTCCTGTTCACGAAATGCCGTATTGATACCGCCGGGGTAGACAGCTGTTACTTTAATGCCATGGGGCTGAGCCTCTTTCATCAGGACATTATTTAAGCCCGCAAAACCCTGCTTCATTGCAGTATAGATAGACATGGTTTCATTACTGCGTTTAGCGACGGTGCTGACAATATTAATAATGTAACCTTTTTCTTTTTTTAACATCTCCTGCATTGCTGCACGGCAAAGCAGATAAGGGGCTCGCAGATTAACGGCATATTGCTGTTCAAACTCTTCTAAGCTGGTTTCCGCCAAAGCGCATTTGCGTGAATTCATGCCGGCATTATTAATCAGCACATCAATATTTCCCAGTGCTTGCTGCGCGGAGCGATAAAGTGCAACAACCGCCTGAGCATCACTCAAATCACAACTTTGCCCCAAACAACCCGTTTCCTGCATCAGCTGCTGCAGTAGTTTTTCATCACGACCGGTTGCAAAAACTTTATATCCCTGCCGGCAAAGATCGAACACTAATGCGCGGCCTAAACCTCGAGTCGCTCCGGTAATAAATACCGTTTGATAATTCATCTTGTTATCTCCTTTATAGTAATAATAAATGCCACATAAACAGGCCCTAACTACCTGCTGATACGGCGACAATCGCTAGAGCCGCTGTTTCGCTTCGCTTATGCGAGGCACAACTTTTAGAGTTAAAAAATCCCCAGCTAAATCAAGGTGTTATTCCAGAACAATCATACATTGCAATCTTAGATAGATTGCTAGCGTTTTATATGAACATGGAGAAGTAAATACCCTAATATTGCGTGAAAAATTTAAATATAACAAGATGTTTGATTCACTAATAGCTGACATATATGATTGAAAACAAAGCACTTATCATTAATTTCAACCAATAAGATTGATTAGATATTTATGCGGGCTGCTATTAAAAAAACTGGCAAAGAAAATCCTGTACCCATGGGTTAGCCATCAACCCTCGCGGCTCCAGCAGCGAGGGTTGATCTTAAGCAGTCTTTAGCCAGCCACTAGCCAAAACACCTGGTAAGCATCCAACTCAATCGAAGCGGTTTTCGTAACCGTTTTCGCACTGAGTAAATCGAACACCTTATCCGTTGCCAAAATATCAGTAATGGAAAATGGCAGCGATTGACTCTCTTCACTGAAATTACAAAGCGCCAGCATTTTCTGACCATTTTCATGAATCCGGCAATAGGCAAAGAGATGATCATTGTAAGTATCTAGGATCTCTGTCGCCGCAACACCAAATACCTCATGCTGCTGGCGAATCTCTATCATCTTCTGCAAAGATTGATTCACCGCCGATTGCACTGTTCCTGTTTGCTGCGCGAGTTTAATATCTTGCTCAGTAATTTTCGGGCGATTAACCCAGCGGGCATCATCTCTTTTACTGGGATCATCAAGGTAACTGTGTTCATTCAACATGCCCAGCTCATCGCCTTGATAAATCAGCGGGATACCACCGATACTGAGATTGATACTGTTAAGCAGGCTGATACGCTTTAACGCATAATCAATATGTTGCTGATTATTTTCCTCAAGGGCTTTTTCCAGTCCCGCCAATGAAGCTAAAGAACCACACACGCGGCAATCTCCCGTCACAGGGTTTTCCTGAAAAGGTACACCTTGCGCAAAGGAGCCTGCAAAACGTCCGGTATAAAAATTATTAAGAAAACGGCGGTGCTCAAAGCCATTAATCCCCAGTTGGGCCGCGATAGCATCATCAAAGGTCCAGCCAATATCATCATGACAGCGGATATAGTTAACCCAGCTGCATTGCGGCGAGATAGCAAAACTTTTTTTCAATGACGCGCTCAGTAATTTGGTTTCACGGGTCGCGAGGCTTTCCCACATCAAGGCCATCATCAATGGGTTATAGGAGAGCTGACACTCCTCTTTATCGATATACAGAGCCACTTCATCAGGGTGAACTATCGCTTCAGACTTAAAGACCACTGCAGGTGCGACAATTTGTAAACAGGCGTTAAAGGCTTGAATAAGCGTATGTGCTTTTGGCAGACTCTCACATTGTGTCCATTTTTCTTTCCAGATAAACGCTAAGGCATCCAGACGCAGTCCTTCGCAACCAAGGTTGGCAAGAAACAGCATCTCATCGGTGATGGCATTAAAAACCGCAGGATTGGAATAGTTAAGATCCCATTGAAAACTGTTAAAGGTGGTCCATACCCATTTTTTTTGCTCTTCTAGATAGGTAAAACTGCCGCGACGCACAGTGGGGAATATCTCCCGACAGGTGCGGTTATATTCATCAACATCTTGTTTATTCTCAAAAAAGTAATAAAAATCGGCAAATTCTTCGTCACCAGCTTTGGCAGCTTCGGCCCATTTATGCTCATCGGAAGTATGGTTAAAAACAAAATCCAGAATCAGGCTGATCCCTTCGCTTGATAATGCGCTGGCAAGGGCAAGCAGATCTTTTTCGCTGCCGAGTTTAGGATCAACTTCCCGATAGTCTGAAACGGCATAACCGCCATCACTGTCCCCTTCCGGCGCCTTGTATAACGGCATCAGGTGTAAATAATTAATGCCGAGAGATTTAAGGTAGGGAATTTTCGCTTTTAGTTTTTTTAAATCGCCGGCGAACAGATCCACATAAGCCGCCATGCCGAGCATTTTTTCATCACGGTACCAATCGGGTTTATCAAGACGCTGTTTATCTTTTTTCTTAAGTTTGCTCGAGCGTGCTGCGAACCCTGATGCCAAGTGGACTAGCAGCTGCTGCACATGGTAAAAGAAGTCGTATTTATCACCGTATAAGTGAAACAGCCTGGCAAATAACGTAGGGAAGTTTTTATCCAATCGGGATAAAAAGAGCGCCTCGTCCTTTTTTGTTAATTTGGGTAAATCAATATTCTCGAGAATGCGTTTTAAAGTACGCTGACTTTCCAATGCTAAATCCATATCCACTCTGCTCATGTTGATAATTAAAATTCATCAAAGCTTATTTCACTCAGCTCCGATAATCCGTTAATCGCGCTTAATCTGCTTAGAATAATGTAAAAAGCAAATCATTGAGAAGATGAATAAACCATCACGCACATTTTCGTCCTGTTATTGTTCATAAATGTGACCAAGGCAACGTTGTCATTTCACCTAAAGGAGAACAAACCTGCAATATTTTCGTTTCCAGGCAGGGAGCGTTTACCATCAACTCAACCTGAACACAGCAATAATCACAAATGCCACGATCATCTTTGCTACAATACCCTATGATCAAGTATACCTGTTTAATCAAGCGAATATTCCAGCCATGTCTTTGAGGTGCAACGATAGTTCTGTAGGCGCGGAACAGACGAGGATAGATGAATGACGTTAAGTCTTATGCCCTCATATCACCTTACATCTGATAGACAGAATCGGCATGCTTTGCATGATCGACCAGCGCGTCGATCACCACACGTTGTCGCGGTTTTAGGTAGCGAGAACGTGGCCATACCGCATGAATCGGCATTTCTGCCCCTGCGTAATCATCCATTAATGTCACCAACGAGCCGTCTTTTAGCTGTTGATCAATAAGCCAAGTCGGTAACTGCGAGATCCCCATACCGGATAAAACGGCAGAGCGCATGGCATCGCCATCACTAAAACAGTAGCGTCCATACACTACATGAGAGAAGCTTTCGCCATTGGCACGGCGAAATAGCCAAGCAGGTTGCTGAGCTTTACTGCCCCCAACAATGCAGTCATGCTCGGTTAATTGACGAATTAACTTGGGTGTACCTTTGCGCTGAAGATAATCAGGCGACGCGCAGACTACCAAGCGTTGGCAGCCGAGCTTGCGTGCGATTAAATCGGCATCATCTTCCAGTGCGCCAATCCGTACCACCAAATCAACGCCTTCATTTATCAGATTGATTCGGCGCTCACTAAAAGCAATATCAAGGTCGAGGTTGGGGTAACGCTTGGCTAAATCGAGTAATAGTGGCATGACATGTCTGCGACCAAAAGCCGCAGGAAGATGGACGTGAAGTCGGCCCGTTACCTGAGCACTATCGGCAATTACTCCTTGCTCTAAGCCGTCAATTTCATCCAATATCAGCAGCCAGCCATTAAAATAGCGTTGCCCCTCCGGGGTTGGGGTTAAACTGCGTGTGGTTCGGTGCAGCAGTTTCGTACCCAGTTTTTGTTCTAAGCGTGTGACACTCTTACCGACCGCAGAACCCGTTAACCCCATGCGTTCACCTGCTGCGGTAAATGATCCTGCCCTTAATGTCTCGATAAACTCGATGACACCAGAAAATTGCGTTTCAATTAGCTTCATTATGGAATTTAAGGATGAAATATATGGAATTTAAACAGTATTATCATTTTTAAATAAGTCAATATAATAACTTCCAAACTGTAGATAAAGCCCCCTTTTTATAGCGTGAGATTCCATATGACCGATAAAGATAGCCGCATTAACGCCTTACTCGACCGAGAAGAGATTCGGATGCTAAGACTCCATTACAGCCAGCTGCTTGATAGTGGAGAGGCTGAAAGAATGGGAGAGGTGTTTACTCAAGATGCGGAAATAAAAGTTACGGTGGGTTCGATGCAGGGCTTAGAGAAAATCATCGACAATCTTAAGCAGGCTTACCACTCATTTGATACCAAAGCTCGCAAACACTTTCCGTTTCTTCATGCCGTGACCAACCACAACATTACCTTGATTGATCAAGAAAATGCGACAGGACGTTGTTATCTACTTGATTTTGTGACTGATAGAGACGTTTCTGACCATCCGGTGTTGCTGTTAGGTCGCTATCTTGATCGCTACGAGCGTATTGATGGCGAGTGGCGCATTGCACAGAGTGAATTAGACGTTGTTTGGCCAGCAGAGGGTATCTAGTGCGGGCGTGATAATCAGCCTGCAAGAAGAATTACATCAAAAAATCATTTTAATAACGAGGAGAGAATACCATGAGAAAATTATTTACACCGATTCAAGTTGGCAACACGGAGTGTCAGAATCGAATCGCAATGGCACCGATGACACGTGCTCGAGTTCGCAATGAGTTTGATGCCGCAGATTCTGATACCGCGATCTATTTCTCGCAGCGCGCATCAGCAGGGCTTTTAATCACCGAAGGGGCGCCTATTTCTAAGCAAGGCCAAGGGTTTTTATATATTCCGGGCATTTACAGCGAGCAACAAGTTGAGGCTTGGAAAGAAACCACGCAAGCGGTGCATGACAAAGGCGGTAAGATTTTTATCCAAATTTGGCACGTAGGACGCATGTCTCATACATCGCTCCAACATGAGAAGCAAAGCCCGGTGAGCTGTGTCGATACCCAAGCGAACGGCACATGCTTTGCCTATGACGAGAATGGTCAAGCGGATAAAGTTGAAGTTTCACCGGCACATGGTTTAACGCTGGATGAAATTCAAGCGGTTAAGCAAGACTATATCCGAGCGGCGAAAAATGCAATGGCAGCGGGCTTTGATGGCGTTGAGATTCATGCGGCAAATGGCTATTTGATCGAACAATTTATCAATGCAGAGTTGAACACACGTGATGACATCTATGGTGCTCAGACAATGGAAAACCGCTTGCGATTTGCATTAGAAATGACAGGTGCCGTTTGCGAGGCAATTGGTGCTGAACACACTGGCATTCGCATTTCTCCATTCGGACGTTACGGTGACATGAAGCCATTTGAAGGTGAAGAAGAGACTTGGTTGGAGCTGGGGCATGAACTGAGCAAATGCAATCTGGCTTACGTACACGTGAATGATCAAGACCTACCAGAAGGTGGCACCACTATTCCAGCCGGTTTTATGGAGAAATTCCGCGATGCCTTTGCTGGCACATTGATGATGGCAGGCTGTTTTGACAAAGCAAAAGCGCAAACTTACTTAGAGAATAATTTGGTTGATATGGTCGCCTTCGGCCGCCCATACATCAGTAACCCTGATCTTGTTGAGCGTATGCAAAATGATTGGCCATTGATTGAACCAGACCGACAATACTTTTACGGTGGCGATAAAGCGGGTTATATCGACTATCCGACCTATCAAGAGCAATTAGCGCAGAGCAACGGATAATTCCATTCTTACGATATCGTTCACTCATTTTTATCTTCTGATATCGGAAAAACGACATCTAGTTAACCTGATTAGCGTCACGAATAAACGAGATTGTCGGAATCATTTTCTAGTAACTTTGCGGTAGGAATAAATATGATCTTAAAGATCTACGCTCGGTTTCTCCCAATACCGAGCGTAGTGCAAGATTTGATACTTCATTGCGAGTGGTTTTTTGTGCACGCATTCAGGCAAAGCGTGCTAGTTAAGCTAGTACCGTTTCCAGCTAGAATGACCGTGATCAGCTAATTGCTATCGGTCAATTAACTGATCCGCTCGAAGAGCAGATCCCAAACGCCATGACCGAGATTATTACCACGGTTTTCAAACTTGGTGAGAGGTCGCCATTGCGGGCGCTCCACGTAATCACCGGTGCCGCTTAGATTTTTAAAACCCGGCGCGCTCCGCATCACCTCTAACATATGCTCAGCATAGTTTTCCCAGTCCGTCGCCATATGAATAACAGCGCCAATCGCCAGTTTATGACGCATATTTTCAATAAACTCAGGCTGCACAATACGGCGCTTATTATGGCGCGCTTTATGCCATGGATCCGGGAAATAAAGCTGAAAAGTCGCCAGGCTTTTTTCCGGGATCATCTTTTCCAGCACCTCAACGGCGTCATGATTGATCACACGCAGGTTGGTAATGCCGGCTTCTCCGGCATCCGCAAGACAAGCACCCACACCGGGACCATGCACCTCAATACCGATAAAGTTTTTTTCCGGAGCATTTTGTGCCATTTCAACCAATGATTTCCCCATGCCGAAACCAATTTCTAAAACAACTGGTGCTTCGCGTCCAAATAACGTTTTAAAATCAAGTAATTTGTCTTGATAATCGACACCCATCGCTGCCCATAGGGTATCGATAGCAGTCTGTTGTCGATTGGTCATCCGCCCTTCCCGTTTTACGAATGAGCGAATTTTACGCATATGCTTTTCGACAGGTTCAGCATTTTCTGTCTTTGCTGAATTTTCTTGTTCAGTCATTTTTGTACCTTAATTATGGGGTCATTAATAGCCGCCCATTATACCAATAATATTCAACAATGGATCGACTTTATCTTTTGCTAAATTCAGCAGCTCATCGCCAACAGATAAATAATAAAAACATTTACAATCAACACTTTAGATAAACACACCATGCAGAAAATGCTTAACAGATTGATTTTGCGCGGTTTTAACTTGTTTCTGTTCGCCCCTGTTAACTACCTAATATTTTTGACATCCTCCCCCACATTCGGCCTCCGGCTCTACTGAGGGGGATTCCCTTTACAGGGTGTA
>DATCZZ010000121.1:0-4436 GCA_036525635.1 Psychromonas sp.
TGTTATTGAAAATAACGATCAGTTTGCAACACAGTTATTAGAAGCCGGCAAACTTATTGCCAAGCAGCAGTTACAGGCTATCCAGCCTTATACAACCCCTGTTGAATGCGAGCACCGCCCTGCCTGGCATATCTCTCCCCCGCAGGGATTGCTAAACGACCCCAATGGTTTTATTTATCATCAAGGGCAATACCACCTGTTTTATCAGTGGTATCCCTATGCCTGTGCTCATAAAGACAAGCATTGGGCGCACCTGACCAGCAAAGATTTAATTAACTGGGAGTGGCAACCGGTGGCATTAACACCATCGGACTGGTTTGACAGCCACGGTGTTTTTTCCGGTCATGCACTCAGTCAGGACGATCAGTTAATGCTCTTCTATACCGGTAATGTGCGTATTGATGAACAAAGGAACAGACATACCACGCAATGTTTAGCGACCTCAACGGATGGTATTCACTTTACCAAACACGGTCCTGTGGTGCCCGAGCTGCCGCCAGGTGTGACGCCGCATTGCCGCGATCCCAAGATTATCCGTCATAATGACCGCTGGTTAATGCTGCTTGGTGCACAGCGTGAAGATCAACAGGGGCGTTTGGCTATCTACCAATCGGAAGATCTCAAAACCTGGAGCTTCCTTGCTCTGTGCGGCGATGAGCTGGGTGATTTTGGTTACATGTGGGAATGCCCTGATTTTTTCACCTTAAATAATCAGGATTTTATTGTGCTTGGCCCGCAGGGCATTAAATCGTCGAGCAAGCACCATAGCATTGACCATCATAATGGTATTGTGAAAGCAAAACTTGATGCAAACGGCAAAGCACTGCTCTCCGACTTCCAGAATCTGGATCACGGTTTTGATTTTTATGCTCCGCAATCTTTACAAGCGCCGGACGGTCGGCGCATCATGTCCGCCTGGATGGGGCTGCCCGATGAAGCCGATCACCCAAGTGTAGACAATGGCTGGATACACCAGTTAACCACGCCGCGGGAACTATCCTATGTAGATGGCAGGTTGATTCAGAAACCTCTCCGGGAGCTGCAGCAACTGCGTGGCCAGGCTATTGCCGTGGCGCAAGATCTCTCCTGTTTTGATCTGCACAGTAAATCCTTTGAGCTGAACCTGTCGATGCAGTGGGGCAGTTCGCTGCGTTTGTATCAATCTGAGCAGGGATATTGTGAAATTCGCTTAGATAAAGCATCCAGGACGCTATTTTTAGACAGAGCCAATACGCTAATACGCGAAGGTGATACAGTGCGTGAACTGGCGCTGCCTGACTCAGAGTTGCTGCAGTTACAGATCTTAGCTGATACCTCATCACTGGAGATCTTCATCAATAATGGTGAGGCGGTGATGTCGGCGCGTGTATTTACCGCTAAAGATGCGACACAAATCGGTATAGAGGGGAATGTACAGATAGAATCGGCCTGGTTATTAAATAAAGCTGCTGCTCCCTTTGCCGTTAAAAAATAATGATTAACTGTTTTATTTGCCTGCCACTACTGCCCAGTTAAAAAGCATAAATTCCCCTAGGTTATGATTTAAAAATCATAACCTAGGGGAATACAACACGCTTAAGGATAGTGCTGATCAGCTTACCTTATAAAAGCTAACTTATACCCGAACAATACCTTTTTTAAATCCGGTCACTCAAACACCTTTCTCGCAAGTCACTTTTGGCGTGCCTGCCGTTGCACTGCTCTCTTTTTTAGTTAATTTAATATGCACTAATCCCGCCAGCAGCCCCCATAACGTTGCACCAATGCCTAACAGTGAGATGCCGGACAATGACAGCAGAAAGGTGAGTAAGGCGGATTCGCGGTATTTCTCCTGCGCAAATGCGGTTTGCAAACACATTAACAGTGTGCCGAGTAGCGCAAGTCCAGCTAATATTTGCGACACTTCAGCAGGCAGCGCTAAAAACAGGGTAACCACAGTAGTTGCCCAGACACCGGCGATAAGATAAAAAATACCGGCCCATATTGCTGCCCGATAACGCTGGGTTTTATCGGGATCGACCTCCTCCCCCATACAGATCGCCGCTGAAATAGCGGCAAGGTTGACACTGAACGCGCCGAACGGCGCAAATAATAGATTGCTTAAACCTGTGGCGATGAATACCGGCTTGGCTGGGAGCTTGTATTGATGGCTGTTGAGCATGGCAAAGCCCGGCAGGTTCTGCGACAGCATGGTGATGATATAAAGTGGCAGGCTGATATTAACGATGGCCATAGGATCAAACGCCGGTGTCTGCCAGGACGGCAGGGCAACAGAGAGTGTCATTACCTCTCTGCTAAATGCCCCGGCAATAAGTGCGCAGAGGATGCCGATAATCAGCAAAATCAGCATTGCGTAGCGCGGAAAAAACCGTTTTGCCAGTAGAAAAGCGCTGAACATGCTGAAGAATATTGACGGGCTGCTCATCACCGGGGTAAAGGCTTTCAGGCAGAATGGCAGCAAAATAGCCGCGAGCATCGCCGTTGCCAGTTGCGCGGGAATTCGCTCTAACATTCGGCTTATTGGGCCGAGCATACCGGTTAAGGTGATCAGGGCCGCCGAGATAATAAAAGCACCGATCACATCGGCGAGCGGGTAGCCATTCACCGCGCCGATTAACATGGCAGCCCCGGGGGTTGACCAGGCTGTTAACACCGGCACTTTATAAAACCAGGAAAAAACAATAGAGGTAAGCCCTAGCACAATACCCAGTGCGAGTAGCCAGCTGCTGGTTTGCAGCGCCGTTGCACCGGCAGAGGTTGCGGCTTGAATAATAAGCACGACAGAGCTGGTATAACCGACCAGCACTGCTGTAAAACCCGCGGACAGGTGACTGATATTGAATATTCCTTGGCGCATTTTATTCTCCCTGGGCTCATGATAATATTGCTGTGCGTTATAGCGCACGGCTGATAATGTAACACCGTGCGTTATAACGCACAATAGGGAATGGGGAAGATGGGAATGATCAATGAATTAACTTTTAAAGCGCAGATTGCCAGCCACCTCAAGTCACTGCGTAAAAAAAAGGGGCTGAGTTTAGAGGCGACTGCGCAGCTGACCGGGGTGTCGAAGGCGATGCTAGGGCAGATAGAGCGGCAGGAATCAAGTCCGACTATTGCTACCCTGTGGAAAATTGCCGCTGGCTTGAACACCTCTTTTTCAGCCTTTTTTGCAAAGCAGGCGCAGCTATCGGCTAGCGCTGCGCCTTTTCCCGACGATCCCAAGATGAGGATCAAAACGCTCTTTCCATTTAAGCCTGATGCGGGTTTAGAGATGTTTGAAATTACCCTGAGCGCATATCACCGGCAAATGTCATCCCCTCACGGCGCCGGAGTTATTGAGCATATCCATGTTTTACAGGGGGAATTAAGTCTCTATTTTGACGGGCAATGGCACTCTGTGAAAAAGGGTGAAAGCAGACGCTTTTTTGCTGATCAGGCGCATGGTTACCAGGCAATATCGGCAACGGTGATTTTTCAGAATATTGTCTGCTATCCGGGCTAGCAGCCCAACCTTGCCGGTTAAAAGCAAAGACCCTGTCCTTTTTTCTGGGCATTTTTGACCATTTAAGTAAGCGCAATGGGATAAAGGCTTTAAGGGTTTTAAACTTTTTTAACCTTTTCCCTTGCTTTTATAGCAGCAGAGAATAGCAGCAGAGAAATTCCCGGCTGAACAGCAGTGGAGTTATTTGGCGGCAGAACCGCGCATGGAAAGTTCAAAAAACAGGCAGATAAACAGGAAACAGGTGATTAATTGGAACTTGCATCACGTTTTTTGCCCAAAAAGACGCTTTTATGCATTTTTAATTGCCGATGTCAAGCGATAAGCTGTTGAAACAAGGGGTTAAACAGATCAAAAAAATAAAAACCCTGAACTACTCACAAAAGTTTGCAAAAAACAACTTATTTTATTTAAGAGGTTTGCTTTTACCGGGTTTCATCGATAAATTTCAATCCATCAGATTCTTGATTAGATATCTTTAGTTAAGAAAAGTTCAATAAAAGTTAAAAAAATATTTTTAGTATAACAGTAGTCTGAATTTCAGGCTCATTATAAAACCAAGGAAGAGTAAAACTATGAAAAAACAAATTTTAGCTCCAAGCATTCTTGCACTATTCGTAGCATCTGCAGCACACGCCGGTGCAACTTTTGACACAGCAGCTGGTACCTTAAACCTGGGCGCTGACGTTGAGTTTGATTACACTACTCAAAGCGGTGAAGACTATTCTGAATCTGGCGATGCCGATATAGATTTAACTTCAACTGGCCGTTTATTACTTGATGTCAATGGTGAGAAAGTCTTAGACAACGGTAACTTTGCAGGCTTCAAATTAAATCCTACTTGGGGACAGAATGGTAAAGCTGGCGCTGATGATATCTGGATCAAATTCGGTCAAAAAGATAACTGGGCGATTCAAGCAGGTCATTTTGAAGC
>DATCZZ010000122.1:0-8227 GCA_036525635.1 Psychromonas sp.
ACATAAAAAACATACCATTGAAGTGGTTGTGGATCGTTTTAAAGTGCGCGATGACTTGAAACAGCGTTTGGCGGAGTCTGTCGAAACTACCCTGAATTTAAGTAACGGCTCTGCTGTTGTAGCCTTTATGGATGAAGATAAACCGGAACAACTTTTTTCAGCGAACTTCGCCTGTCCGCACTGTGGTTACAGTATTGCAGAATTAGAGCCGCGTATCTTTTCCTTTAATAATCCTGCGGGTGCCTGCACAACTTGTGACGGACTCGGCATCGAACAATACTTTGATCCTAAATTGGTGGTAAGTAATCCATCATTAAGCTTAGCGGCAGGTGCAATTGAGGGTTGGAGCAGTAAATCTAATTATTATTTCCAAATGTTGGTCGCGGTGTGTGAACATTATGGCTTTTCAGTTGATACTCCCTTTGAAGATCTCGATCAGCAGCAGCAGCAGGTTATTTTATATGGCTCAGGCAAGGAGAAAATAGCATTTTCCTACAGCAATGATAAAGGTGATATTGTCTCGCGCCTGCATGTGTTTGAAGGTGTGATACCCAACCGGACGCGTCGCTACCGCGAAACAGAATCCAGCGCAATGCGTGAATACCTTGCTAAATATATGAACCGCCAGCCCTGCTCAGAGTGTAAAGGTTCGCGTTTAAAAAAATCCTCCCGGCATGTGTTTATTGATGATGTCAACCTGCCTTATATCTCGCAGTTATCTGTTGCCGATGCGCAGTCTTTTTTTGCCAATATCAAACTGCAGGGGCAAAAAGCTAAAATAGCGGAAAAAATTCTTAAAGAGATTTTAGAACGCCTCAGCTTTTTAGTGAATGTCGGCCTTAATTACCTTAGCCTGGAACGCAGTGCCGAAACGCTTTCAGGTGGTGAAGCGCAGCGTATTCGTCTGGCCAGCCAGATTGGCGCGGGCTTAATGGGGGTGATGTACGTCTTAGATGAACCTTCTATCGGTTTGCATCAGCGCGACAATGCGCGCCTGCTGAAAACCCTGACCCATCTTCGTGACCTTGGCAATACGGTGATTGTGGTAGAGCATGACGAGGATGCAATTCGTCTTGCCGATCATATTATTGACATAGGCCCCGGCGCGGGGATTCATGGCGGTTTTGTTATCGCTGAAGGCAATTATCAAACCATTCTTCAGGCTAAAAATTCATTAACCGCCGATTATCTCAGCGGCCGTAAATCCATTGCGGTACCGCAAGCGCGCACCGCCCTTACGGACAAGTGGATTAAGCTAAGTGAAGCGACGGGCAACAACCTGAAATCGGTCAACCTTGAGATTCCCATTGGCGTCCTGACCTGCATCACAGGCGTTTCAGGTTCCGGCAAATCCACCCTGATTAACGACACTCTCTACCCGCTTGCACAAACAGTATTAAATAAAGCGACCACTATTCAGGCTTCGCCCTATAAAAAAATAACCGGCCTTACTCATTTAGATAAGGTCGTCGACATTAACCAGAGTCCGATCGGGCGAACACCGCGTTCAAACCCGGCCACCTACACAGGTATCTTTACCCCTATTCGTGAACTGTTTGCCGCCACGGCAGAATCACGCGCGCGGGGTTATAAACCAGGACGTTTTAGCTTCAACGTAAAAGGCGGGCGCTGTGAGGCCTGCCAGGGTGACGGGGTTATTAAAGTTGAAATGCACTTTCTGCCCGATGTTTACGTGCCCTGTGATACCTGCCAGGGAAAGCGCTATAACCGCGAAACCCTAGCAGTTAAGTACAAAGGCAAAAATATTCACGAAACCCTGGAGATGACCGTTGAAGATGCTTTTAAGTTTTATCAGCCGGTTCCGGCAATCGCACGGAAATTACAAACATTAATGGATGTCGGGCTGTCCTATATCAGATTAGGCCAGGCGGCAACCACCCTTTCAGGCGGTGAGGCGCAGCGCGTGAAGCTGGCCAAAGAGCTGTCAAAACGTGATACAGGTAAAACCCTGTACATCCTTGATGAACCAACCACAGGTTTACACTTCCATGACATTGCCCAGCTTTTGAAAGTCATCCATACTCTACGCGACCATGGTAATACCATTGTTATTATTGAGCATAATTTAGATGTGATTAAAACGGCGGACTGGATAGTGGATTTAGGCCCTGAAGGCGGCAATGGTGGCGGAGAAATTATCGCGACCGGCACACCGGAAGAGGTCGTAAAAGTGCCGGGCAGTTACACCGGGCAGTTTTTAAAAAAACTGTTAAACAAAAAATAAGCAGATAACACAAAAACCTAACCGTAAATATTGCAGTTATAAAAAAGAGAGCAGTTGATAAATGGATTTACAGCAAAAATTAACCCGCGCATTTGTTCTGACTTTTGCGCTTTTGATGGGCATCGGCGCCCATTATTTTCAGCATAATCAGGGCGGCAGTGGACTTGAATTAGCACAGAACAATGTTGTGTGGATCTTTTTTTCAGTTTTGATTGGCTTGGGGTTATGGAAAATAACCCTGCAGCAGAAAATATTCTACAGCCGTTTTACTGTGGTTTTATTAACGGCTTTTGTACTCTTTTGTATTCCGCTTTTTTACCCCAATAATGAGCTGGCCGATCAAAGTTATACCCGCTTAATCGGCCTGTTTGCCGGTGTATTGCTCTTTATCAGCCTGCAGCAGTTCCGCTTCAAGCGCGCGGATATGAACAGCCTGCTAACTTTAATTGTAGTTGCGGGTTTTTTCCAATCCTGCTACAGCCTAATGCAGGATTACCTGCTGACTGCCGGTAATGCCTTTGGTTATGACGTTGGTTTTGGCCGCCCCTATGGTATTTTCCAGCAACCTAATGTTTTAGCCAGCTTTATGGCAACCACAATGATCTTAGCCGGTTATTTATTACAGCAGCTCAATGAGCGAAAATTACAGGCATTTTTGCTCGTCACCGCTCTGCTTAACATGTGGGTGATAACTTTAACTATGTCTCGAGTCGGGTATTTAGGAAGCTTGATTGCCGTTCTGCTTTTCATTCCTTGGGCATGGCAGAGCAATAAAAAGAGACTGGGTATCTTTCTTATTGCTTTATCACTGGGCATAGGTCTTGCGGCGCTCAAAGGTGACGCGTTAGGCGCAAGAAACATCGATAGCCTGAAAGAGGGTGGGGAACGCTTATATATCTACTCCCATACCTGGCAAATGCTCAAAGAGCACCCTTTGATGGGGTATGGTTACGGCGGGTTTGAAAAAAATTATTTAATCACTTACGCCCAGCAGGTAAAAAGCGGAAATCTCCCCGCACAGGCCTCCCTCCTCACCCACCCGCATAACGATACCTTATTCTGGGCCGTTGAAGGCGGTATTGTACCAATAGTTGCGATATTACTATTGGCAATAGCTTTTATACGCTTATTAGGCGCGTTTAGATTAACCCATGCGCTGGCCCTATCCGCACTCGTCGTGCCAATCATAGTGCATACTCAAACTGAATATCCACTTTACCATTCAGCTCTACATTGGTTAGTTTTGTTAGTACTGCTCTTTTATATTGATTCTCAGTCCGCAAGCAGCCGGCAAAAAATGTTCAGGCCAACCTTTGCATTACGTGCCTTTGCATTATTAACCCCTCTCTTCACGACACTGTTTATGATCAGCAATTTACATACTATCTCGAAAATAACTGCCTTTGAGCGCAGTAAAGAACCGGATATTCAGCTGCTGCTGGATGTGGTTAATCCCTTGGTGTTTGAAGATCGTTTTGAATTCCATCTTAATAATTTCCGTTTAGCTGCTGCAACCCGAATGCATAAAGCAGAAGAGATTCAGACTGTGATAGATTGGACAGAAAAAAGCATTGAGAGCAAGCCAAAATCGTTTTTCTATCTTATTCTTTATCTTGCTTATCTCAGTAATAATCAGCCGGAAAAGGCGCAGCAGACTTTGGATTATGCGCGTTACTTGTATCCCAAGGATCGCCAGCTGGCCAATATAGATAAAAAAAGCAGTGAGGCGGCAGTAAGCAGCTCTGATGATGCTTCACTGCTCAGTGTAAAGAATGAAAAAACATAAACTCACAACTAACTGAAAATTAAAAGAGTAATAACTGGTTATGGAACAACCGAAGAGTATGCAAAAATGGAAACTTGGACTGATATTATCCGTTAGTTTACTGCTGACGAATAATCTCTGTGCTGATATTTATATGCGGGTTGATAAAAATGGCAAGCAGCATTTTGATGAACGCCAGCTTACCCCGGAATACCGTTTAATATTAAAAAGTGACTCCAATACAAGTTCCAACTCATTCAATACAAAAAAACGTAAATATTTTACTAATGTGCAGGTTCCAAAGAACAAAACCCTACAAAAAAAATACCACCCTATTATCCTTCAGGCCGCTAATAAATATCACTTGGAGCCATCCTTTATCCATGCAGTGATCACTGCAGAATCCAGCTACCAACTTGATGCTGTTTCATCCGCGGGAGCGCAGGGTTTAATGCAGCTGATGCCCGCCACGGCGGTGCGTTTCGGAGTCAATGACCCTTTTGATCCGGAGCAGAGTATTCTTGCCGGTACAGAATATCTGTATCAGCTTCTGCAGGAGTTTGAAAGTAAAGAGCTGGCATTAGCAGCGTATAATGCGGGAGAGGGAGCGGTAAGACGCTATAATAAACAGATTCCGCCCTACCCGGAGACTGAACAATATGTTGACAGGGTGATGCGCTATTATCGTTATTACCGCAATAATCTATAACCGCAGCCATTATTTTTTCACAGAGAATATTTTTGATAAAAAATAATGGCCTGTTTAAAGAGATCTACAGTTTTTCAACCGCGCTTTGCAATTTCTGCTGCAGCTCTGCATTAATTAATATCCCCTGTTCCAGATCGAAGTTATCATAAAAATTTGGTACCGAAAGTGTCGCTTTCACATCAGCAGCGAAATAAGGTGCAGAGCCTGCGGCGGCTGCAAGTACGCTAGCGGCACCGCCAGGGCCGGGTGAAGCCGCTAACATGATCATCGGCTTGCCTTGGTATACCTCTTTATCGATACGTGATGTCCAGTCGAAAAGATTTTTGAAAGCAGCAGGGTAGTAACCATTATGCTCAGCAAAAGAGACGATAATTGCGTCAGCCTCCCCTATTTTTTTAAAGAATAGCAACGCCTGCTCAGGTTGTCCTAACGCCTGTTCCCGTTCATCGCTGAAAATTGGCATTTCAAAATCGTTAATATCCAGTACTTCAACCTGTGCATTAGCGACCAATCCAGCGGCATAAGTGGCCAATTGTTTGTTGATTGAGTTTTTACTATTGCTTGCTGCGAATGCTAATATTTTCATGGAAACACCTTTTGATTATTTATTAAACCGTGAAACAACTATATATTAATTCCTGCTGTTCATTAATAATGGAAATGAGAATTAATTGTTTCCATATGATCAGCAATCAGTTATCCCAACAGAAAAATAAACAACGCAATTTATGACGGCAGCTATCTTAAAAACTGATTGGCTTACGCGCTTTTTTAGCCGCTTTAGGCTTATCTGATTGATTAGCCGGTTTACTTGACACTACATTCGAATCATTGCTCTTTTCTATTTCATGTCCTACAGCCTCATACCCCTCTGTTTGACCTTTTAAGACGATCTGATAATGCTGACCGTTAAAAGTGATCAGATCCCCCGCATAGATTTTTTTACGTTTTTGCGTTTCAACTTGACCATTCAAAAGGACATAACCTTCGGCGATCACCTGTTTCGCTTCCCCACCGCCGGAAACTAAGCTTTCGAATTTTAGTATTTTATAAAGCTCGGTTGGCTCCTGGTTAATTTCCACCAGTGTTGCGTAGATTTCCTGCTCTTGATCAGACATATCACTCTCTTTAATTATATTATTAACTACTTACCCGTCAGGCTATGATCCCACCCCTTCCAGACGGCCTCATAACCTTTTGCTTTAATCATATTAGCCATTTCCGCTGGGCTTCTTTCATCGGATATTTCAAACTGCTCCAGGGCTTTTAGCGATGTTTCCGCATAGCCGCCGGGCTGCGTACTCGACCCTGCACTGACCGATGTAATACCTAAAGGTAAAACATGATCACGAAAATGCTCGGATTCCCGGGTTGAAAGTGATAGCTCCACTTCGGGATTAAACAAACGAAAGGCACAAATCAACTGCACCAGTTGTTTATCCTCCATGACCGACTTTATCTCCATGCCGCCTTCACAGGGGCGCAACCGTGGAAATGAGATAGTATAATGGCTTTGCCAGTACTTTTTCTCCAAATAATTGAGATGTGCCGCGACATAAAAACAATCGCTGCGCCACTCTTCCAGGCCAATCAAACAACCCAGGCCCATTTTATGGATGCCCGCTTTGCCGAGCCTGTCGTGGGTATCTAAGCGATAATTAAAATCAGATTTTTTGCCCTTCAAATGATGCTGCGCGTAAGTCACTGGGTTATAAGTTTCCTGATACACCAATACGGCATCCACACCATAATCAATCAGTACTTCATACTCATGCTGATCCAAAGGCTGCACTTCAATAGAGATATGCGCAAAATATTTTTTAATAATAGGTAAAACCTGCTTAAAATACTCAACACCAACTTTACGCTCAGATTCCCCGGTAACCAATAAAATATGCGCAAAACCCATCTTTTTAATCGCCAGACACTCCTGTTCGACCTGCTCCATATCCAGGGTAGTACGACGAATGGCATTATGCATGGAAAATCCGCAATAGGTGCAGATATTGCTGCACATATTGGACAGGTAGAGCGGAATATAAAACTGCATTGTTTTACCAAAACGCTGCTGGGTCAGCTGCTGTGACTTTTGCGCCATCTGCTCCAAAAAAGGCTCGGCAGCGGGAGAGATTAACGCTTTAAAATCCTCCAAATCTAAACGCACTTTAGATAAAGCGCGATGCACGTCATTGGCATTTTTGCTGTAAATAGAAAGACCTACATCATCCCACTGATAATTTTTTATCTGCTCACTGAAACTCATCGCTTCTCTACCCCACCTGTAAAAATGCAGTCAACGGACTTGATGCAACAGCGTGATTAACCTGCCCCGCCAGACCTGCAAGATATGCCTGCCGGCCCGCCTGCACCGCTTTAGCAAAAGCTTCGCTCATCGCCACGGGATCACCGGCAACCGCCATGGCGGTATTCACTAACACGGCCGCCGCGCCCATCTCCATCGCCAACGCCGCATGCGAAGGACTGCCAATGCCCGCATCGACAATCACGGGAATATTTGCCTGCTCAATAATTATCTCTAAAAAATCAATGGTTTTCAGCCCCTTATTCGAGCCTATTGGCGCACCCAAGGGCATCACCGCCGCGCAACCGGCCGCCTCCAAATGTTTACATAAAACCGGATCGGCATGCACATAGGGCAATACCACAAAGCCGTCATTGGCTAAGGCTTCAGCAGCTTTTAAGGTTTCAATCGGATCCGGCAGCAGATACTTGGGATCGGGATGAATTTCTAATTTTACCCAGTTGGTCTGTAATGCTTCCCGCGCTAATTGCGCAGCAAATATCGCCTCCCTGGCATTGCGCGCACCTGAAGTGTTCGGCAATAAATTCATCCCCTGTTTAATTAAGGGCGCAAGAATATCATCGTCTTTGCGCTGCAGATCAACACGCTTTAATGCCATGGTCACTAATTCTGACTGTGATACTTGTAGTGCGGCAACCATGGTCTGCTGATCATTAAATTTACCTGTTCCGGTAAACAGTCGGGAAGTGAATGTTTTATCCGCAATCACTAATGGATCATTGCTTGGCATTTTATTAAATAACATCTATGACTAGCCTCCTGCTATGGCTTGAAAAAGCGAAATTTGATCGCCTTCATTAAGAATGTATTCAGCCCATGTTGAACGGCTGACAATGTTCTGATTTACCGCAACTGCGCTGCCTTTTAAAGGGCTTTCTAACCGTTCCAATAACTGTTCAATATTAGATCCGGCGGGGATTGCGATGACCTGCTCATTTACAACTATATTCATTTGATTTGTCCGCATACCTGGCATTTGGGATCCTTATTAATCGCAAAGGTTTGCCACTCTAAGGTTTTGCCGTCAAAAAGTTTCAGTTTATTGTTAATGCCGGAAGGTAAACCGGTGAGATACTTAATCGCCTCCAGCGCCTGCAGTGTGCCGATAGTGCCGACCACTGGGCCAAGCACCCCGGAATTACTGCAGTTCAGCACCTGCTCTTGACTATTTGGGAATAAACAGTG
>DATCZZ010000123.1:0-2248 GCA_036525635.1 Psychromonas sp.
TTATTACAGTGCATGTGAAGATCGCCGTTTTGCACCGCTTGAAAAAGAGGAATTACCTGATCTTAGCTTCGAGATATCTGTTTTGTCAGAACTGCAGCCGCTACAAAATGATGGTGAGCAGGCATTGCTTGAGCAGCTGCAGGTGGGTATTGACGGGTTATTACTCAAAGACGGCTACCGTAGCGCGATATTTTTACCCACAGTTTGGCAATCCTTGCCAACGCCAGAATCCTTTGTGCAAGCATTAAAACAGAAAGGAGGGTGGTCCCAAGAGTATTGGAGCGACGCTATCAAAATATTCCGTTTTAAAGCTTTTGTGATTAAAGGTGAGCAGAATGAGTTTGTCCTGTAGTGGCTGTGGATAGAATCTAATTAGTTTAGTATCACTTTATCGTTTAAACTTATATTCATTTTTCTGCAAACTTAGTTGTTCACTCTTTTATGCTTAATTCTTCATCAGGCACAGATACGCAATTAGCTTCAAAAAAAAACTTTCTGCATATTTTTTCGATTGTTTTTTTACCTATGTTATTGGCTGCGGTTGATCAAACGTTATTAGCCACGGCAACGCCATCTATTGTCGATGAGTTAGGTGCCATGCATTTGGCATCTTGGATTGTTATTGGTTATTTATTAGCAACGGCAGCCTCGGTGCCTGTTTACGGTTGGTTAGGGGATCGTTTCAATCGCCGTAATATGCTGATTGTCGCTTTAATTATTTTCTCGCTCGGTTCCATTATTTCCGCATTGGCGCAATCAATGTCTATATTAGTGCTCGGGCGGGTAATACAAGGTCTGGGGGGCGGGGGATTGATGAGTCTATCCCAGGCGTTAATTGGAGAATTTGTTCCCCCTCTGCAACGCGCCAGATTTCAGGGGTATTTTGCTTCATTATTTGCTATTGCAAGTATTGGTGGTCCGGTGATTGGTGGTTTCATTGTGACTTACCTTTCGTGGCAGTGGTTATTTTGGATAAACATTCCGGTTGCTATCTTTGCTGTTTCCCGCTTAATCTCTTTAGCCACAATGCAATCAGCTCATCATAAACGCTCAATTGATTGGACTGGTTTGATCTTATTTCCAATCATGATGACCATTCTTATTTATTGGTTAACCGCTGGAGGTCATGGATTTGCGTGGCTGTCTTTAGAAAGTGTCATCGATATTGGCGTTTTTATACTGCTGACTACTGTCTTTTTAATCCAACAAAAAAAAACGCGCCACTCTTTTTTACCGCTACAATTGTTATACAAAAAAGAGATCTATATTCCATTAACCTCCACTTTTTTATTTGCAGCCTGCTTATTTGCATTAATCTTCTTTTTGCCCATTTATCTGCAAATTGGCTTTGGCGCAAATGCATCAACTTCCGGTTTGTTATTATTACCCCTAACCGTAGGCACTATTGCAGGGGCATATACTACAGGCAAAATAATTGCTAGAACGGGTGTCCCGAAGTGGATTCCGGCGGTTGGAATGAGCATTACCACGTTCGCTTTTCTGCTATTAGGATTACTACCACCCGTTCCCGAACTGATTGCTGGATTAGGGTTATTCTGCGGTATAGGGCTGGGAACGGTAATGCCTTCTACCCAGCTGTTAATTCAATCTATTGCCGGTAAGGAAAATTTGGGGCGTATTACCTCCATGGCGTCATTGTCCCGCTCACTTGGCGCATCAATGGGAACTGCACTATTTGGAACTTTAATTTATGCGTTAATTCCGAATTTCAATCGTAATTCAAGTATAGAATTTTTATTAAACAGCCCACGGGAACATATGATTAATGCTTTTCAAATAGGGTTTCTGGTTGCCTCTGTCATTGCTTTCTGCTGCGCCATTAATGCCGCCCGCGCGCCTAGGATCTCTTTGAACGATTTTGAAGATGAGTGGTAGTGTCAATACTCTAAATGAGATATCCGCTTTCAATATTACCCCCAATCCAGTGCTATATGCTCTATTATCCCCAGTAACGCTGTTACGAAGTTTCATGCGCTTAATCTCTTGCCGTTTGAAAAGCGGTTAGAAGAGTCTAAACTTTAGCATAACCAGCAACTCCAATGACTGGTGATTGGATTAAGGGCACGATATTATGAAGAATAAGCATAGTCTGACCATTACCGACAACCGCACCGGTAAAAGCTACGAAATACCCATTCAATATGGCACCTATCCTGATTATGGTGCAGCCATCAACGCACAGGATCTCAGGAATATAAAAACATCTGACCAGGATTTTGGCCTGTTG
>DATCZZ010000124.1:0-4539 GCA_036525635.1 Psychromonas sp.
ATTTGCACTTGTAGTCACGAGGAAAACTCGCTATTTTTCTTTTTCAGCAACTCAATAACATAATCGATCCCTTTTTTCTGAATAAGATCTTTTATCTCTGACTGTTTGGTATCTAACATGCTAACGCCCTCTGCGATAACATCAAACACTTTCCATTCGCCTGATTTTTTATTTTCCCGTAATTTAAACTTCAATTGTACAACTTGATTGTTCTTATCTCGCACGTTAACAGGAACTGTCACTATTGTAGCACCTTTAAAGTTCGTATTACCGGCTACTTCTATATCCTGCTTGTCATATTTGAATAAAATATGACCGTAAGAGTTCATTAAATGAAGGCGAAATGCTTCCACAAAATCATTGCGTTGATTGATAGTCGTATTTTTTAAATCCGCTCCTAATACCTTATAGGCAGCATATTTATAATCAAAATAGGGGAGTAACTCCTCTTCAATCACCACTTGTATATAATTCGGGTCAGCTTGCAAATGCGCTTCTTCTGCCGTAATCCTTTCAAATGTATTGGCCGAAACAGACTGAATAACTTTATTCGGGTTACTCATATCTATCTCAATGCTGAATACAAAACTGGAAAAAAACAGTGCAATAACCGTTAAAAAATAGTGCATTATTCCCCCTTATTCAGTGAATAAATAAATTGTCCAATCAAGTCTTCAAGCACGATTGCTGATTTAGTATCTTCAAAACGATCCCCCTCTTTCAACATACTAATATCCTCATCAACAAAACCGGGTTGCAGACCTATATACTGCTCTCCCAACAAACCGGAGGTTAAAATGGCCAGTGAAGAAGTTTCCGGGTAATAACCATTATTTTCAAACATAGCCAGGCGTACAACTGGCGTGTAGCTCTCTTTATCTAAACTGATTGCTTCAACCCTTCCAACAACGACCCCACCAAGTTTCACCGGCGACCTTACTTTCAAACCGCCAACATTGGAGAAACTTGCATAGAGAGTATAGCTGCGCCCCTCACCTTTTAATGACAAACCGGCAACATTAAAAGCTAATATAGCCAAGGATAACATCGCGCCAATAACAAAAACACCAACCCACATTTCCGTTTTTTTCTGAGACATATTCATTTCCACTTTTGCTATGACGGATTACATTCCAAACATAAACACAGTTAATATAAAATCCATAGCTAAAACCAATAAGGATGAAACAACCACTGTTTGTGTGGTTGACTGGCTAATCCCCTGCGCATTTGGTATTACATGGTAACCATTATAAAGTGCGACCCAGGTGATCATCACGCCAAAAACAACACTCTTAATCACGCCATTCATAACATCCGGCATATACTCAACACTGCCCTGCATCACCGACCAGTAGGCACCGCCATCGACCCCCATCCACGAGACGCCGATTAAATAGCCCCCCCAGATAGCAACCACATTAAAGATCAGGGTCAGTAGCGGCAGGGTTATAATACCGGCAAGAAAACGCGGCGCAATCACGCGTTTAAGGGGAGAGACAGCCATCATTTCCATACTGGCAAGCTGCTCGGTGCTTTGCATTAAACCAATTTCAGCGGTCAGTGCAGATCCTGCCCGACCGGCAAAGAGCAAGGCTGTCACAACCGGACCTAACTCCCTCAAAAGCGATAACGCAACCATACTGCCTAAACTCTCTTCCGCAGCATAATCAACCAAAACATTATACCCCTGCAGGCTTAATACCATGCCAATAAACAAGCCCGAGGTTAATATAATGGGTAAAGATAAAATACCAAGCTGAAATATCTGCTTAATAAAGAGCGAAAACAGTTTAGGGTGCGGCGCACCCGCAACAGTATGAAACAACATTAAACAGGATTTTCCTGTTGTTCTCACAAAAGACAAAGATACACGCCCGACGGCGCTAACAAAAGCTGACATTATCGGCTTACCTTTTGTAAATCAGATTGAAAATCCTCAGTTTTAAAGTGAAAAGGCACAGGCCCTTCACTCCGGCCATGCAGAAACTGTTGTAACAGTTCGTTTTCAGTGTCTGCCAATACCTCTTCCACAGTTCCCTGCGCAATAATACTTTTCTCTGCTAATACATAGACATTGTCCGCAATAGATAACACTTCATCGACATCATGGGTAACAATAATCGAAGTCAGGCCCAAGTTTTTATTCAATTGTTCTATTAATTTAAGCAGCACATTCATGGAAATCGGATCTTGACCGCTAAAAGGCTCATCATACATGATTAATTCGGGATCCAAGGCTATTGCTCTAGCCAACGCCACGCGCCGTGCCATACCTCCGGATAATTGCTGCGGGGCTAAATCGCGTGCCCCCCTTAAACCAACCGCTTCTAACTTCATGAAAACCAATATTTTCAGTAATGATTCATCGAGATGGTTATGCTCGCGTAAAGGAAATGCGACATTTTCAAAAACAGAAAGATCATTAAACAGTGCGCCGCTTTGAAATAACATGCCCATTTTTTTACGTGCCTGATAAAGCTCAGCCGTAGAACAATTATGAAGAGGTGTTTGGTTAAAAATTATTTCGCCACTATCCACGGACAATTGGCCGCCGATAAGTTTCAATAATGTCGTTTTCCCTATACCACTTGGGCCTAATATCGCGGTAATTTTACCACGCTCAAACTCAAAAGATAAATTATCAAATAATAATCTATCACCTCGAGAGAAACACATGTTTTTTATTTCAAGATGACACGGGTTTTTCATAAATCCTTATACTCTTTAGATAAACACGAATTGACAGTGTAAGGTTATGAAATTTTTTATACAAATATTTATATGCAAACTTATTGAAAAACAGGTTTCAGGATTTTTTCATCTGCTGATTTCCACAAACAGATAATACCAAGTGTATTAAAAATGTGATCTTGTATTACGCAAGAAAAATTAACACTATCAAGGTATGAGTTGCAGGAAGTAGTTATTCTCCTTTCAAAACTCATTACGCAGATAGGGGGGATTTTAACTAGCAAGACTGATCACTTATTTGATGCATTTGGTATAAGCCTGTCTGAGAAAGGTTTTAAGAGTTTTTCTCCGCTTAACCTCTTTTAAAGAATGAGTATAAAGCCACTTTCCAGTGCTTTTATATTTTAAAATTTTTCCTAAAAGGGCCTTAAAATTGCATCATATTTTTTCTAACACTTTATTTTTCAAAAAATAAGGGTAACAATGCACCTCCAAGACGCAAACTATCAAGTGATATGATGTCTGCACATTCAAGTAGTTTGGGTATAATCTAACCTATGAGTAATTAAAGCTGCCATACCTAGTCGCGGCAGTACAGCCCGGCTAAGAATCATTGCTCGCATTAAAGCATGCATTTTGTTGTTTTGTTTATTACTGTTCAGGTATCATTGATTTATTAGTACAGCATCTTATTTAATCAACAGAGAATTTAAATGGTCATAACACCTTATGGTAAAATTAGTGCCGAAAATTACCAACGCGCCGCAAACATAAAATTACTTATTTGCGATGTTGATGGTGTTTTTTCCGATGGCAGAATTTATTTAGGGAATCAAGGCGAAGAATTAAAAGCCTTTCATACTAAAGACGGTTTTGGTATCAAAGCTATCCTTAATATAGGCATTAATGTCGCAATCATTACAGGGCGCCAATCCTTAATTGTTGAAAATAGAATGCAAGCCCTTGGCGTCCCTTTTATATTTCAAGGCAAAGAGGATAAGTTCAGCGTTTATGAGTCTTTATTAACAACCCTTAATTTAAAACCGGAAGAGGTCGCTTATATTGGAGATGATGTGGTCGATCTGCCCGTGATAGAAGAGTGTGGTTTAGGTATCTCAGTAAACGATGCTCATCCTCTGCTGTTAAAGGAAGCAAAATTGATTACTCGAACAAAAGGGGGTTATGGTGCCGTGCGTGAAGTCTGCGATCTTTTTTTACAATGTAATAACAAACTCAATGTAACCCAGGGTAAAAGTGAATAAATGAATAAACGTAAAAGTATTCCATTTGTTTTATTGTTAGCCGCTTTTTTAATTTGGTTGTTTTTTAAAAAAGAGATCATCCCGCCCCCTCTGCCAGTTCATCACCCTAGTTATATTGCGACCGATATTAATAGCGTTCACTTCAATAAAACAGGCTTCCTGGATCATAAGATATCTGCGGATAAAGCAACGAACTTTAATGAAGACAAACTGACTAACTTTAAAAAACCGAAACTCACTGTTTATATCCTGAATGAACAAACTGGTACAACTACGACTTGGCAAATGACCAGCGAAAATGGTGTTCTTCATCAACAAAATAAATTAGTTTTATCGACAAACGTATTAGTCAAAAATCTTAGTTTAGATCAATTTATTGAAACAATGGAAACTGAAGAACTGACCATTTATCTCGATAAAAAAGAACTCACGAGTGACCGGCAAGTAACGTGGAAAGGCCCGCAAATGCAGCAGCAAGGTGTTGGCATGTGGGCTTCTCTGGTCACAGAAGAATTAACCATGAAAGATCAAATAAAAGCGGTATACCTTAATGAAAATCAATAAAATAAGCTTAATCATCAGC
>DATCZZ010000125.1:0-4112 GCA_036525635.1 Psychromonas sp.
CAGCTTCATTGGCGGTGATCCCGGAAATACAGCGGTTACCAAGCGTATCCATCCCCCGTTTAAGGATTTCGATAGACTCAAATAAGCTCTCGACCATCACCGGCTCCATCACATTGAGCTCGAGTTGTCCAGCTTCAGCGGCCAGCGTAATGGTCAGATCATTGCCGATCACCTTGAAGGCTATCTGGTTGACTACCTCGGGGATAACCGGATTCACCTTGCCGGGCATGATTGAAGATCCCGGCTGCATTGCCGGCAAGTTGATCTCGTTGAGTCCGGCTCGCGGTCCGGATGAGAGCAGGCGCAGATCATTACAGATTTTGGAGAGCTTAACCGCCAGCTGCTTGAGGGCTGAGGAATACATTACCAGCGAGCCTGTATCATGGGTCGCTTCGATCAGATCGTCAGCCAATACGATATCTCGTCCGGTGACCCTGCGCAGGTGTTGAACAACCCGCTCGCGGTAGCGCGGCTCTGCATTCAGCCCGGTGCCAATTGCAGTCCCTCCCATATTAACGGTAAGAAAAGGAGCAGTGCAGGTCTTGAGACGCTCAACCTCGTTACGCAGGCTGGTGGCATAAGCGTTAAAGCTTTGCCCCAGGGTCATAGGCACCGCGTCCTGCAGCTGGGTGCGTCCCATTTTCAGAATATCGGCAAACTCAAATGTTTTATCGTCGATCAGCGCGATCAGTTTATTGATCTCTGCTAACAGCTTATCGTTGGCGTCCATCAGGGCGATCTTGATGGCGGTGGGGTAAGCATCGTTGGTTGATTGGGAGCGGTTAATATGATTATTGGGGTGGCAATATTTGTAGTCACCGCGTTTGTGTCCCAAAATTTCCAATGCCCGATTAGCGATCACTTCATTGGCATTCATATTGGTGGATGTGCCCGCTCCCCCCTGCAGCATATCGACAATAAAGTGGTTATGTAACATGCCCATACCAATCTCGTCACATGCCTGACAAATAGCGGCAATGATCTTATCCGGGATATGGCCCAAATCATGGTTGGCCATGGCCGCCGCTTTTTTTACCTTGGCAAATCCCCGAATAAAGTCGGGATAGAAGTTCAGGGTAATGCCACTGATATTGAAGTTTTCCAGGGCGCGCAGGGTTTGGATCCCGTAGTAGGCCGTTTCCGGTACAGCTTTGTCGCCGAGCAGGTCATGCTCTACCCGCAGGCCATCGGCTCGGTAAAGCGCTGCTATATTTTCATAACGGCTGTTGGCATGTTCCATACGGCGAATGATAATTTGCGAGATGGTCGCCGTTATTTTCAGAGCCAGATCGCCGCGCTGACTGAGCAGGGAGCGTAACGCCTCCCGTTCGAAGCGGAACAAGGTCACGTCGCTCAATAGACGGGCACAGAGGCCTTGTTGGTGTGCCGGGGCAATCAGTATAGTCTCCCCGATAAACTCATTATTTGAAAAAACCGTCAGGCTCTGCTCCGTATCACCCTGATCATCGTACAGCTGGATACTGCCGGATGTAATGACATAAAGCGCATCAGTGAGATCATGACTACGGAAAAGAATATCTCCAGCCAAGAGCTGCTGGTGTTGGGCATGCTCTGCAAAAAGCGCCAGATCCTGGCCGACAATACCTCGAAATAACTCCACTTTACTTAAGCATTCAGTAACCGATTTCAGATTCATTTTGTGCATTTTCCTTTTAAGAAGGCGAATTAATGGGCAGATTTGTTTGCGCGACTAGAGATAGCAGGGGATTAAGTGCTGTCCATCAGGCAAAACTCGGCGAGTTAATGCTTTCGCTGAAAAGGTATAAGCAAACAGCATGCCAGAAATAAAAGAATAGTAATTACATGCGGTTAGGTTAAAGTTTTAATAGCAGCAAGTTAAATGCTGCACCAAGCGGCAGCAAAAGGTTGTAACCCTCACCCCGTTATACCAATTACGATAACTGCATGAGCTATTTTTCCTGCGCAATTTTAGATAATTTATTTATCCGAATTGCTATAAGTTTCTGTTGGTTCCAGCCAGGTGGATTGAAAGTCGAACCAGCCCAGATTATTCAAATGTATTCCCTGCGCTTGTGCCGGTCCTTTTAAGCGCATCCAATGATGGAATAGCGGCTGCAGCCAGCCTGACTGGATCACTTGCCAAACCAGCACTTGCGAGTCCAACTCACCCGCACGCCAGGCTTTATGCCATTGCTCAAGTTGCTGGTTATCTCCGCCGGTGATCGACTGGCGAAGTAACTGAGTGCCGAGCAGCCAGGCGCCGACATGCCAGGTTTCAGGTACCGGGAAGTTAACTGTGCCTAGCCAAATATCAACTTCTGCATCGCCGAGTGCCCAGCGTTGGTAATCGAGTTCGACAGTAACCAGCTCTATATTCTCTCTGGCCAAGATGGTTTTCATTGCTTCAGTCAGCATCGGAAATTCGGGATGCTGTTGGTGGTAGGCTAGGCGGAGTGTGGCCCTTGGTTCCTTATAAGAGCCGCCAGTTTCAAAAGGACTCTGAGCAAGGCATGGCACTATACTGTGGCACCATCCCGGTAACACACTGGCGGCAGGCACCCATAAATGGCGGATCGATGCGTCTATGTGCTGGGCAATAAGGTAAGGATTGAGCAATTCATGTAACCAACGGCGCTGCGCTAATAATTGCCAGTGCGGCGAGCGGCTGTCACAGAGTAAAAAGTAACCGCCTTTTTCTAAAAACATCTCCTTAAATAGATCCGAAGTGCGTCCAGTAATCTCCGCAGCGGCACCTGAGACATACTCGCTATCACTAAGACTTGAACTGAGCCAGGTTGCTGTCTCACTGCTAATGGATGGTGTTAGGTCTGCTGGGGGAGTTGCAGTGCGCGAATGAGTCGTTGCTCGTTTGGCAGAATGGTCAAGCGAGTTGGTCAGTTCCGGCCACATTAAGATTTCGACCTCATCTAACAGCGCGCGCAGGCCAAAATAACCATCAAAGGCTTTCAGGCGCAGGTGCCACTGATCATTATCAACTACATGATAAGGGCCGGTCCCGACGGGAAAAGAGCCGAAATTGGAGCGACCTGCATGATCTGCAGGCAGAATAAGCGCCGATAGGCTGGCAAGCAGTGCGGGGAATAGCGGATCGGGATCCGACAGGCTGAACTCAACGATCAGTGGACCCGCTGCCTGCACTTTGTGCAGATGAGAAAAAAGAGGAAGTTTTACCGCTCGGGCCAGCGAGACAACCACATCCGTTGCATTGAGCTCTTTACCATCGTGAAATTGCACCGCCGGGCGCAGATAAAAACGCCAATTCAATGCATCTAATTGCCGCCAGTGGTGTGCTAAACAGGGCTCGACTTCCCCGTTTTCCTCTTTTATCCGCGTCAGCCCACTGCATATTTGGCGCAGCAGATGTTGCTCCGAACGGCGTAACGGGGTACCCGGGTATAAGTTCAGCATTGGCCGGTAATAGGGCACCCGCAGCACCTGCTGATCGGAACGGATACTAAAGCCCAGACGTCCTTTAAGGAGTGGTGCAATCAGATATTTTTCCTCGCCAAGCAGCCTGAGCGCATCGGCAAATCGTCCTGATTCCAGGAGCTGATCGGCTTTGTCACTGAGTAGTTGCTGTTCATTTTTTAATAACTGCAAGGCAGAACGTTTTCCCCGTCCCGATTCAGCCTGCCAGGAGATCCAGCCCTCCTGCTGCATTTTCAATAAGAGATTGCGCATATGGCGTTTACTGCAGTAAAGCTGATCGGCGAGCTCCTGCAGGGTGGTATCCAGCGGCTGAAAACCATGGCGATGCAGCAGTTTCAGATACTGTTGTTCCAGGCGTTGAGAATGCATAAAAGAGGAACTCCTTTTTCGAAAAGACAGCAATTTTTAATTACCTCAATTTAGTGCATTGTTACTTCACCAGCAAGTTTTATCACAGCATGCTGAGAATTTGCCGAGCACGGCAGAGTATCAGCCGGCAGCACAGAACAATAGTATTTAAGGAGTACCACCCATGACCAAAGTAATCAATAAAGACACCAAAGTATGTATGTCCCTGGCCGCCAGACCGAGTAATTTCGGTACCCGTTTCCACAATTATTTATACCAGGCGCTTGATTTGGATTATTTGTACAAAGCTTTTACGACCAAGGATTTAGCAG
>DATCZZ010000126.1:0-3189 GCA_036525635.1 Psychromonas sp.
CCTAGACAAAGAGAGATCACCCTACGTTTTTTAGCTGAACCTCAAGATGTCAATTTTGGTGGGAAAGTTCATGGTGGCTCAGTCATGAGATGGATCGATTTAGAGTGTGGATGAGATGGAACAGGATCTGTTGCGCCTGGATTTAGATCCGGAGGTTCCTGCAACCGTTGAAGCCATTGTTGCGATTGAGCAAGCCGACTGCATTGTGCTTGGACCGGGTAGCTTTCTGACCAGTATCATGCCGCCGCTATTATTGCCTGAAATTGGCCGTGCAATACTCAATAACCGGAGTGCAAAAGTAATTTTTATTGAAAATCTTTCACCTGAATATGGCCCGGCCGGAAGAATGAAAATTAAACAGAAGCTTGAATGGTGTGAAAGAGCATGTCAAGGGCGAAAAATTGATGTCGTCATTGTTGATAGCTCTTACCCTGATATTGAGCCGGAGTGGTTTTTCTTTAAGGCCGATTTGGCCTCGCCAAACAGAGAATGGCGCCACGATAGAGAAAAACTCAAGAAGGCTATTGTCGCGCAGCTTGATAAAATTTAAATGGCCTTAATCAATAATGATTTTTTCAAACAATAAAAACTTGTTAGTTTATAAAACTAACAAGGAGAAAACATGACATTTACAGCCTGGTTGTCGCTGCTAACTATCTCACTGCTTGGCGCGATCTCCCCTGGACCAAGTCTGGCGATGGTGACTAAACATAGTTTAGCGGGCGGGCGTAGCAACGGATTATCAGCTGCCTGGGCACACGCATTCGGAATTGCCCTCTACGCATTTGTTACTCTGATTGGATTAGCGGTGTTGCTGCATCAATCACCGCTATTGTTTAAAAGCATCAGTTATGCAGGCGCTTTGTATCTGGCTTATTTAGGCTTTAATGCACTTCGTTCAAAAGGAGGTGTAGCAGAAAAACTGCAATCAGGTAAAGTGGTTAGTATCCGGCAGTCAGCCCGGGAAGGATTACTGATTTCTCTGTTAAACCCCAAAATTGCGCTGTTCTTTATCGCCTTATTCAGTCAATTTGTTGTATTAGGCGATGAACTGAGCAGTAAAGCGATTATTGTGTTAACCCCCTTTGTGGTTGATGGGTTATGGTACACCTTGATCGCTTTTATTATATCCAGTACGCGATGGCTGGATCTGTTACGCACTCGCGCAGTCTTGATTGATCGCCTATCAGGTTTAGTATTGATTACATTAGCCATTCGCGTTTTTATAACTGTATAAAATACCGCCAGTTTTTTTGAAACTAAGCATACCTGAAAAGTTATTCAGTACTGACTTGCAGATACAACTCGCTGTCAGACTGCAATATATCCCTTCCGGCCAAGTACATAAAGAGCAGCGCAATTAAACAAAATGAAGCAGCGGCGATAAACACCGCATAATAACTAAAATATTGTGCTATCCCCCCCACTACTAGACTGCTCAATAAGCTACTGAGCATTATGCTGTTATTAAACAGTGTGGACGCTAAACCCAGTTGTTTTTTCATCAGATCCTGCACAACCAGCATACCTAAACTGGCGTTAATGCCAATAAACACGCCATTAAACAGTTGCAATAGCATAAACTGCCATATCTGCTGTGCAAAAAGTAAACCGCTAAAAAAGAGTAAGCCGCTGATACATGCAACATAGATCAGTCGCGTTGAACCAAATCTTGGCGCGAGAAAACCTGCACTTAACATGATAGGAATTTCGATAAAGGCTGCAATACCCATCAAATACCCTACCCATTTTGAGTCGAAATTTAACTCCTGAGTGATATAAAGGCTGATTGATGTGAGATACATGTTATTGGCAGTAAAAGCAAAAAACATGCAGATCAAAAAGAATAACACCCCGGATATTTTCAGCCACTTCACGTTTGTGCTTGCAAGCTGCTGCTCTTCGATTTGAGTATTCACCATAGCAAAATAAACGATAATAAAAACCACTGCAGCAAAAAAACCTGCAACCAGGAAAGTTTGCTTAAAGCCAAAAGCGTCATTAACCAGAAAAGCCAGTGGCGGCCCAAACACCCATGAAAGCGCTATTATTGCGCGCATCATAGTAACAAATACTTTGGCATGCTGCGCAAGCTGCTTATCTGCAAAATCACGCCCCATGCTAAATATTTGTGGCAAACAAACTGCGCTTAACGACATAAAAAAGATAACGGCAGCTAATATAATGTAATAGTTATGACTCATTGCCAAAATAATAGTCGCGATAATAAAGCCGGTTTGCCCCGCTAAAACGATATACTTGCGGCTTAATCCCTTATCTGATTTTTTAGCAATATATTGTGAAACCAGTACGCCGCTCAACACCATGCAAGTAATTAACACTCCCATACTTATCGGCGTGGCGTGAACTTCCTCAATGAGATAAAGACTCAGTATGGGATAAATGAAAGCGCCACTTAGCCCGACAAAAAAACAGGTTAATAAATAGGTGATCGCTTGTTTGCTAAATAACATGCCGCAGTTCCTTCTTAATTGCGTAACTTATGTGGCGTAATTTACCAATTTAAAATGCTGCAAGTGATTTATTTCCGGCTATTTATGATACTATTCCATCATTTATACCGTC
Source organism: Psychromonas sp. (assembly GCA_036525635.1). GTDB lineage: Bacteria > Pseudomonadota > Gammaproteobacteria > Enterobacterales > Psychromonadaceae > Psychromonas. Next base: position 2,587 of record DATCZZ010000126.1, read on the forward strand.
ATTGATGAAAGGAAAGGGTTTTTATTGAAACCAACTATTGAAACAGTCATTAACCAAAGTGATTTTAGCTGGCGGATCCAACATTACCATTGTTGTTCTGCACAATTTGATTGGCATTACCACTTTGAATATGAAATTGTATTACACCGTCATTTGCATGGAAAATTATTTGCTGGCAATTATATTGGTGAAATAACACATAACCATTTAACCATGCTGGGCCCCAAATTACCGCATACTGTCGTCCACAATACGGATTATGATAACTCAAATAGTGACACCTATATATTATGGTTTAGCCAGCAATGGATAAACCAGCTGATTGCGCAACTACCTGAACTTGGCAATTTAAAATCGTTGCTAAACGGCTCGATTCAAGGGCTCGCATTTGATGGGATAACTGCTGAGCGTGTATTTGAACTTTTACAGGACCATAAAAAATTCAGCAGTGCCATGGGGTTAAGCCGATTGATCGAAGTACTGGTTATGTTAAGTGAGGCCAAACAGGTGACACGTTTAAACACCTACAGTTTGCCAGTGATTCAAGACAACCCAAAAGAGTTAAAACTGGTACGGAAAATATCAAATTATATTGCCTTAAAT